>PFIF01000197.1:0-462 GCA_002782605.1 Deltaproteobacteria bacterium CG_4_8_14_3_um_filter_43_13
CCTGGCGGAGAGATACTTTATGAAAATGGCAAAGGAGGAATTGGGTGCTTTTTGTCTCACAGAACCGGGGGCAGGATCTGACGCAGCATCATTGAAAACAAAGGCTTCCCTGGAAGGTGATGAGTGGGTTATCAACGGAACTAAATGTTTTATAACCAGCGGTGGTGTGGCAGATTTTTACGGGGTGTGGGCTGCCACAGGTCCAGGCAAAGGAGCGGATGGGATATCCCTTTTTTACGTGGACAAGGATGCTAAGGGACTCTCCGTTGGAAAGATAGAAGAGAAGATGGGCATGAGGGGTTCCCAGACGGCTGAGATGATTTTTGAGGATGTGAAGGTGACAAAGGAATATATGTGTGGTGGCGTTGGGAAAGGATTAAAGCTTGCCTTTGAAGGATTAGACTTGGTCAGGTGTGGTTTGGGAGGGGTTTCCTGCGGGTTGGCTCAGGCTGCCCTGGATCA
>PFIF01000197.1:628-4073 GCA_002782605.1 Deltaproteobacteria bacterium CG_4_8_14_3_um_filter_43_13
TACATGAAGGATTACCCTGTAGAGAGGATGATGAGGGATGCAAAGCTCCTTTCGATTGTTGAAGGGACGAGCCAGATTCATCATCATATAATAGCAAGGAATTTGCTTAGTTGATTATTGCTCA
The DNA here is from genome assembly GCA_002782605.1 of Deltaproteobacteria bacterium CG_4_8_14_3_um_filter_43_13. Taxonomy (GTDB): domain Bacteria; phylum Desulfobacterota; class UBA8473; order UBA8473; family UBA8473; genus UBA8473. The sequence goes on from PFIF01000197.1 coordinate 753, forward strand.
GTTGTCAGGGGTCAGGTTTCAGTTGTCAGGATTCAGGAAAAGGTTTGACTGACAGCTGATCCCCGACCCCTGTAAAAATTCATAAAAGGAGGTTTTCAATGGATTTTGAGTTAACCGAAGAGCAGAAGATTCTTCAAGACACTGTTAAGAAATTTATGGATAACGAAGTAGCCCCTATTGTGGAGGAGTGTGAGAAAAAGAAGGAGATGCCCAGAGATCTTATTAAGAAGCTCATCCCTTTGGGATATGTTGGTGCCCTGGTACCGCCGGAATATGGTGGCTTAGGGCTTGACTATATCTCTCTTGGAATACTTATGGAGGAGGCCGGCAGAACATGGGGAGCCCTTAGAATAATGGCAAATGGTCCATTAAATCTGATCCCCTATACCATTTGCGTAAACGGCACAGAGGAGCAGAAGAAGAGATTCATCCCGTCCCTGCTCTCTGCGGACAAAACCGCCTTCCTTGCCATAACCGAGCCCAATGTTGGATCTGATGCATCGGGTGTAGAGACAAGGGCTGACTTAAAGAATGACCATTATCTGCTGAACGGCACGAAGATGTGGGTTACCAACGGAAGCACCGCGGATATTGGGATCGTATTTGCTTCCCTCGACAAGAGTAAGGGTCCTAAAGGAATAACCGCTTTTATCGTAGATAAGGAAGAGACCCCTTATTCAGCTACGGATATAGAGAAGATGTTCGGGCATGCCATGGTTGCGTCTGAGCTTGTATTTGAAGATGCCAGAGTGCCCAAAGAGAACATGTTTGGTCCGGAAGGACAGGGTCTCAAGATTGCCCTTACAACACTGAATGAGGGGAGGCATAATGTTGCTATGGGTTCAGTAGGAATTGCCCAGGCCTGTATCAATGCCTCAGTAAAGTATGCGAAAGAGAGGAAACAATTCGGCAAACCCATCGGCAGCTTTCAACTGGTTCAGAAGCTAATAGTGGAGATGGTAGCAGACACCATGGCCTCTCGTCTTTTGGGCTATCAGGCAGCCAAATGTCTGGACACAGGTGGCAGGTGTGACAGATACTGTTCCGTTGCAAAGCTTTTTGCCTGTGAAGCGGCCTTCAAAACGGCATCCAATGCCCTGCAGGTTCATGGGGGGTACGGTTACTCCAAGGAGTTTCCTATTGAACGGTATTTCAGGGACGCCAGAGGGGCGATGATCCCCGAGGGTACCACGGAGATTCAGACATTAATAATAGGGAGAGATGTCCTGGGTATGTCTGCTATTAGGTGATGGTAAGTGAGTAAACGGTCAGGTGGATAGGCTGTAGGCAGTTAGCCTGTAGGAGGAAATCATGCGCGACCTGAACGGATAGCCTGTAGGCTGTAGCCTAACAGCCTTCAGCCTTCAGTCTAAACAACCTAAGTAGTAAAGAAAGGAGTTTGATATGGCGAAAGAGTCTGCACCAAGGTACTGGGAAGACCTGGAGATTGGGGAAGAGTACACATCTCCCTCCCGAACCGTTACAGAGGCGGATGTTGTAAACTTTGCAGGGCTTTCCGGGGATTACAATGAGCTTCACACCAGTGAAGAGTTTGGCAAGAGTACTATGTTTGGAACCAGGATAGCCCACGGGCTTCTGGGGTTATCTATCGCTTCGGGGCTCTTTACACGTACAGAATTGTGTCAGCAAACAGCAAGGAACCTTATAGCCTTTCTCGGATTAGAATGGAAGTTCAAAGGTCCTATCAAGATAGGCGACACTGTTACTGTAAAGGTCAGGATAATAGACAAGAAAGAGACGAAGAACCCCGAGAGAGGGGTCTTTGTATTAAAGAGAGATCTGTATAACCAGAGGGGAGAACTGGTGCAGGAAGGTGAAACCCCACTAATGATAAAGAGGAAAAAATAGAAGGAGGGTAAGTACAATGAGAGTTAAGGATAAAGTAGCAGTTGTAACCGGTTCCGGAAGGGGCATAGGTGAGGCAACAGTACGCAGGCTTTCTGAAGAGGGTGCCAAGGTTGTAATTACTGATATAAATGAGGAAAATGCCATAAAGGTAGCAAATGAGATAAAGGCTAAGGGTGGACAGGCTATAGGCGTAAAGTCGGATGTCACAAAAATAGACGAGGTAGAGGCCCTGATGAAAAAGGCCGTGGAAGAATTCGGAAAGCTGGATATCCTGGTAAACAACGCCGGGTTCAACAGGGATATGCTTATAAAGGATATGACAGAAAAGGACTGGGATGATGTCCTCGATACAGACCTTAAGGGGGCGTTTCTCTGTGCCAAATTTGCCACTAAATATATGGTAGAGCAGAAATACGGCAAGGTAGTAAATATTTCTTCCAGGGCATGGCACGGAAACCCTGGGCAGGCAAACTATTCATCTGCAAAGGCAGGGATAATAGGCCTTACTAAATCCATGGCATGGGAATTCGGCCGATTCAACATCAATGTGAATGCTATAGCTCCGGGGATAATTGCTACCGAGTTAATGAAGGGTCACCCAAAGTTTGAGATGATAAAGGAAAGACAATTGGCAAATATGCCCATTAAGAGGCTTGGAGAGCCGATAGATGTTGCCAATACAATCCTCTTTCTAGTGTCAGATGAGGCGAGTTTTATCTCAGGAGAGGTGATTCATGTGAGCGGAGGAAGGTTTGGTTGATAAGTTATACAGAAATTAATGAAGGAGGATGCTGGATGACAACAGATAATAGCGCTTTGAGAGTTGAGTCGATAGAAAACCTTATAGATCCAAAGCTAAAACCCTTTATCAAATTGCCGGAGTCTCCCTCTGAAAAGCCCCATCTGATAGGAAGCAAGTGTAGCTTCTGTGGGGAGTATTTCTTTCCCAAGAGGGCTATCTGCCCAAACTGCCTTAAAGATGAGAAACCGGAGGACGTACTCCTGGGCAATAAGGGGAAATTATATACCTACTGTATAGTGAAGGCGGCACCGTTGGGTTTTGATGCCCCCTATGCCATAGGATATGTAGATATCCCGGAAGGGCTGCGGATATTCTCACCCCTCACCGAGTGTGATAAAGAGAAGTTAAAGATCAATATGGACTTAGAGCTTATTGTTGATAAGATTCGTGAAGATGAGGCAGGTCAGGCGGTATACGGATACAAGTTCAAGCCTGTTTCCCTTTAAGTAACAGTTCACAGGGATCGGTTAACAGGGTTCAGGAAAAGATTTCCCTGACCCCTATGAACTGTTACCCTTTTATAATGGAGGAATGAGACTATGAGAACTGTGTATATTATTGGTGTAGGGATGACCAAATTCGGGAGATTTCCTGAATCCAATGTTATAGAGCTGGGAAGAACGGCAGCCTTGAATGCCTTACGAGACGCA
>PFIF01000309.1 GCA_002782605.1 Deltaproteobacteria bacterium CG_4_8_14_3_um_filter_43_13
AGGATGCCTTTTGCCACCTCCGATGGTGAGAAGGCCACTGTCGCCGAAAGCCAACCCTCCTTTATGGCAGCCAGGGCCTCGTCTATTCCATCTACACCAACCACCTTTATATCCTGATCCTTCCCCGCTTCTTTTACCTTTAAGGCAGTGCTTAAGGCCATAGCATCGTTTACACAGAAAATCCCCATTAAGGCAGGGTCAGTGTGCCTTTGCAAGAGCAGGTTTGTTCTCTTAGCAGCAAGGGTTGCATCAAAATCGGCATAGATTCGGTCTACAAGCCTAAGGACCCCCTTTCTTTTGATCTCCTCCTCAAAGCCTGAAGCCCGTCCAATGGACTGTTTTGATTTTAATAACCCCAGGATTAGCGCAACCCCTGAACCTGTCGGTAATTCTTCCTGAAGGAATTGAGCTGCTATTGCCCCTTGTTCCCTAAAATTTACGGTGCGAACGGGATAATATCGGATTTTTTTTGTTTTGCCTCATCCTCGTCCACCTTACCACCCAAATCGATAATGAGTTTATTCTTCTTTGTGGCATACTGGAGACCGGGCATCAAGTTGTTAACAGTGTTTGGGTTTACTATAATCAGGTCTGCATCGGACTCTACAGCCTCTATCAATAGTTTTAGCTGGGCATCGTCTCTGCCCTTATCAGGAAAGAATCCCTGTACTTCAAAATCCAATCTGACGGCATGGGTCTCAAAGCCCTCAAGCATTCTCTGCCAAAAAGGGTTACCGGGTTTGCCGAAAATGATGTGGATCTTCTCTGAATTGTGCATTCTATGCCCTCCCAACAAACATCATCTGCGCCAGGTTTTCAGGTTCCATCCCCTCCAAAGGGCCACACCAGATGCTACGTCCTTCCTTAACAACCAATGCCCGGTCTGCCACCTGGAACAACTCCTGCAGGTTGTGAGTCACCATTATTATCGAACTCCCTTGATCTTTGAGGTCAAGGATCATATCCAAAACCTTTTCTCGTTCCGCCATGCCCATACTTGCTGTAGGTTCGTCCAAAAGAATTACCCCTGGACGGAATAGTTGACAGCGGCAGATTGCAACAGCCTGCTGTTGCCCTCCTGAAAGGTTTCGAACCGGTCCGTTGATATCAGTCAGATCGATCCCCAGATTGCGGAGGCTTTGAAGGGCTTTCCGGGCCATGCTACGCTTATCCAGGATCGGCAACAACGATCTGCGAAGAGGATGAGTGTGGTATCGTCCCAGATAGATGTTCTCCCAGGCGTTCAAACTTCCACAGAGGGACATATCCTGGTAAACCATCTCAATGCCAAGAGACCTGGATTGCCGGGGAGAGTTTATGCGTACCTTCCGCCCTTTAATGAAGATATCTCCACTATCTTTGGGAAAGACCCCGGCCAGTATCTTCAAGAGGGTAGATTTACCGGCCCCGTTATCACCTACCAAGCCGAGAACCTCGCCTTCATGCAACTCTATGCTGGCGTGTTCCAAAGCAACCTTTTCTCCGAAATACTTACAGATACCTTCCATCCTGACAACACAGTCTTCCATGCCTGATTTCCTTTGTTCCCATTTGCCCAACAGAGGAATAAACATCCCCGAGCTTCGGAGATACCCTTTCACAGTTATAACTATCACTTCCAGTCATACAGTAAGTTAATATTGCTCTTGGTTGCCAACACACTGGCAACATAGAGATCTTTGGGGATCTTTTTTCCCATAACAGCGGCAACTGCCGTTCTTGTACAAAGCTCACCTATAACAAAGGGGCTGAATGCAACCGAGCCTGCAAGCTGGCCCTTGGCGATAGCTTCTTTCGCCTCGGGTATTAAATCTATCCCAACTACCGTTACTCTTCCCTTCTTTCCTGCTGCCTCAATCGCTTCTACGGCAGCCAACGCCATTATGTCATTGGCACATATAATCCCTTTCAGGTCAGGGTTAGCCTGCAACAGATTCGTTGTTATGTTATAGGCCGTCATCCGGTCCCAATTTCCTGGCTGAACTGAGACTAATTTAAGGGACTGATCTGCATTGAATACATCACGGGCTCCGTCTCGCCGGGCCTCTGATTGGGGAGCACCAGGTAACCCCTCGATAATGGCTACTTTCCCGCCCCCCTCTTTTTTGAGTTTTTTGGCTATGTATTTGGCTCCTATCTTCCCCTGAGCGTAGTAATCAACCAGCCCAAGATAAATCGGGTTTGCACCGGCCTCCCGGGCCGCTTTCATATCCACCCTTTTATCCGTAATAACAACGATTCCCTTCTTGTTAGCTTTAGCCAGACCTGGGATGAGATTTTGGTCAGTTATAGTAAAGGCCACAATGGCATCGTAACCCTTAGCAACCATATTCTCCAGGATATCAAGCTGGGCAGTCACGCTGTTTTCCTGAGGAGCGGCCTGTATATCTATTTTGGCTCCAAAATCTTTGGCTGCCTGTTCGAATCCATCTTTCATTGAAACCCAGAAAGGGTTAGACAGGGTGACCAACACCACACCTATACGCATCGGTTTATTAGGTTTTGAAATTTTTCCCAATTTAGCAAAGGTTTTCTTCTGACATCTCTGAAAAAGCGTAGTTTCGGCGTGCAATGCCTCTAATTGTATGCCAAGGATTAAAGCAACTCCCAAGATGGTTGTTAATGCAAAACGAAGTTTTGTATCTAATCTCTTTCTCATAAACCTGCCTCCTGTTTAATAGTTTTTTCCTGCCTATCTCTTTCTCCCCTTAATAATCTATCAGCCATAACCGCCAGGATAAACACAACCCCGATGACCAGTTGCTGATAGTAAGAAGGGACATTAATAATGGTCAATCCATTTTCCAGGGTTCCGATGATAAGAGCGCCCAGTAGTGTACCGATAACGCTGGCTCCCCCACCAAAGAAGCTGGTGCCACCCATAACTACGGCAGCTATGGCCTTAAGTTCTATCCCTAAACCGGCTATGGCCTCGGCAGTATTCAATCGTGCCGTTACCACAATTCCTGCCAGGGCGGCTGCTGCCCCCGAAAGTGCATAGACAGCTATTAGGGTTCTGTTAACCGGAACCCCCATTCGATATGCCACTTCCTGGCTATCTCCGACCGCCCGCAAATTTGTCCCGAATCGAGTCCATACAATGATAAAATAGCCTCCCACTACCACTATCAGAGCCAAAATGATCAACAGTGGAACGGGCCCCAATTGCCCTGTTCCCAAAATGCGAAAACCCAAAGGCATTCCATAGATGGGTCTTGCCTCGGTAAAGATCAGGGCAAGCGCCCTGAAAATTCCGGCGGTACCAAGAGTAACAATAAAAGGGGATATACCAAGCTTTGCAATCCCCAAGCCGTTGAAGGTACCCATAACTGTTCCCGATAGGACTCCCAGGGATATGCCTTCCGCAACCCCCAGGCCATGCTTCATTGTCCAGGCCATGAAAATACTGCTAATGGCCAGGATAGAACCGATTGACATGTCTATCCCCCTGGTTGCGATTACCAGGGTCATTCCCACAGCAACTATGATGGGCACCGCCGATTGGACTAAGATATTATTCAGGTTTTCCCAGGTCATAAAGTAAGGGGATAGAATACTAAATAACACTCCCATGATTACCAGAAAAGTCAGTAAACCTAATTGCTGGAAACGGTCGATGCGCCCCATGATCTAACTTGCCTGCCCTTTTGAGCAATCCAGGGATACCCCATCAGCACAACCCTCCATAATCTCCTGTGCTTTCTCCATGGTAGGAAGCCCCGACATAGCTCCTGTTGCAGTAACACTGCATGCCCCCACCGCATTGGCTAAACAGGCTGCGTCCCTGATGGACAACCCTCTTGCCAAGCCGTGAAGAAATCCGCCTGTAAAGGCATCCCCTGCCCCGGTGGTGTCCACCTGTTCTACCCTATAGCCCGGTATATGTTGACATTCCCCATTATGATAGACCCGGCAACCTTCAGACCCGCCTTTGATTACCACGATATCAGGGCCTTGCTTTGCAATCATTTGTGCTGCCGACACAGGGTCGTCCTTCCCTGTCAAATGAAGAGACTCAAGAGAATTACACTGAAATATATTTATATATCTCAGTGCAGGAGCAACAGATTCAAACCACCGACCTCTGGGATCAAAGGTGGTGTCCACACTTACACGGGCCCCAGCTTTAAATGCCTTACTCGTTATCCGGGCCAGTGGTTCTCCATTGAATTGAGGAAGACCAAGGACACCCGAGATGTGGAAGATATCTCCCTTCTTCATTTCGGGAATCTGGCCGTCTTCTCCGGCCAGGCTCACATTGGCGCCCAGGCTTGCCACCATTGAACGTTCTCCGTCAGGATGGACGTGGACAAGGATAATGCCGGTTGGCAGGTCGGAATCAATTTTCACCCCATCTTTTACCATCCCCAGATTATCCAAAAAACGAAGCAGGAAAGCTCCGGCCTCATCATTTCCTATGCATCCCACGAGTTTGACAGGTACCCCTCCCAGCTTAGCTACAGCAACAGCAACGTTGAGACCTACGCCCCCGGGTTGGAGAATGACTTTATCTACCAAAGCCAGACCCCCCCTATCCGGCCAGTCCTCCAAATATTGAGCCACAACATCGAGCATTACAACCCCCATACACAGGACATCAACCATATTTTTCTCAATCTCCTTCTTCGCAGAGTTTATGAGCGACCTCCAACATGCATTCTCGATCAGTAAACCCACTCATCTGGACTCCCGGACGGCTTCCAAGTATAATCGTTACCGGCCGAGGATTAGAATTTGCCCATTCTAAAAGTTTCATCTATGAATCATCTCCAAAAAGGCCTCAAGCCTGACCCTTAATTGCATGATATCCCCCTCTGAATAATCGGCTTCAACCTGTAAAAAAGGCACCTTGTGCCTCTTATTCAGATAATCTTTGATAATAAAAGATTCCACATTATAGGTATGACAGGCCAGCCATGTCAGGTCTACTACCCCGTCTACGTTGAATTCTTTCACCAATCTGTCCAAAAGTTCAATCCTTCGTGTATTGGGCGAGATACAGGAACATCCTATCTTAAGATAGCGTTCCGCAATCGCCTTTAGCGGCTCTTTATCTTCATCTACCAGATCATCAAAGTTCTTTATACCGCTGCATGCCTCCTGACAGACCACTATCCCACCACATTCTTCAATAGTCCTCAGGACCTTTTCAGACCCTTCCCCGATGGGACATCCGGTTAGGAGTATCCTCGAAGCGTCTTCACTACACACTGATTGTCCTTCATTCACCTTTGCTTCCAACTCCTTTGTCAGAACTTCCAGGTTTTTTATGTACTCCCCTTGATCAACACAGAACCCCTTGCCGTTTACTACTCTGTTCATATCCAGACCAGTTATTGGTATATGGGAACCTCGGCACAAACAGGCCAGTCTCTTCAGTAAAATCCTCTCAGCATTCTGAATAGATATGGCTTTATGAAGATTATCCTCCGTAATAGTGTTCCCAGTTTGATCTTCTATGAACTTTTTGACTTTCCTGATTTCAGCAAGCCAGTATGCCAGGGCACTGCTTGAATTGTTTACTCTCTTAGGTAAATCCATAACATAGATAGGCTTTTCCCTCGCAATAAGTTCAAACATCTTTGTCTTGCCGTCGCATGTGGTCTCTCCGATTAAAAAGTGCGAAAAGTTATAGTAAGGACAACTCCATGTGATTGCATATCCGTAACTGGACTTAATAAGGGGACACAGATTCCTGGGAAGAATCTTTTCCGCCTCCGGAATGGGTTCCTGTTTCGTGCCGCAAAGAGATACGGGAATAGCCCCGGAAGCCCTGATAAGCTCACGAGGGGCAAATGCACAGTAGACCCCACAGATCTTTTTCCCCTTTTGCCAGGCTGCTTTCAGTTTCAACTGTTGGTCGGCACGAAATTCGTCGAATGAATCGGCTATCTCATGTCGCATATTTTTAGACTTTGCGGTATCTTCGTGATAGCTCACCTGTCTAGTCCCTCTTTTGGGTCATAATTACAAATGGAACTCTGGACTATTTTGTATTACTACTTGCGTCTTAGACTGGATTTTATATACGTCTCCAGCATCTCCTTCGTCTGCAATGCTTCCTTCTTCTCCGCCAGTTCAATCACCCACCATCGACATGAGAAGGATTCGGGGTCAGACCCGTAGCAATATAACCCAAATGTCGGGTCAGACCCCACATTTTGCATTGAGCAATGGCGTAGCGCAGGGGAGGGGATAGGCTAGGAGGGAGGCCAAACCTATCCCCTGTATCCCCTTCTATTTCCCCCCGCCAGGGTGACGGTTAATGGGAGAGAAACCGCCATGGGAAATAGTATTGTGTAGTCTGTCTCAAAGTGAAGTGTCTTTATAATTTTGGAACGCATTATTGTTTTTTGTTCTATCAGTCTCTTGTTTTCTCAGGAATCGTTAGTTTCCATGTCGTGTTATATATTTTTCTTCAATCATTATACATTACCACTCCCTGTCCGCATTAAAACCTGAACCTTTCCACCTGGCTTTATTGGCTAGTTTCCATCCCTAACTTATTTAAAAGTTGAAGGGGGCAAGGGGAATCGAACCTCCTACCCGTTTTTCAGACGGGGTCAAAGGGTTTGAAGCCCGTGGGCGCCCAGCGCCATTCCCCCCATATCCATACGCTATCCTTTCTCATTTATTTTACCAATTCCAGGGCTCCGAATCGACACTTCTCCTCACACACCCTGCAATAATCGGGTGGATCCTCCGCACGTTTGCAACTCCTCCAGTTAACCACCTGAACCGTGCCGTCTACTACCTGTAAAACCATAGGCTTATCTTCTCGTTGAACTACCATACCTCCGTAAACCATGGTTGTAATGGCCTTCTTGCAGACTACCACACAATCGCCACAGCCAACGCATTTATCCTCTTCAATCAGAAGACCTGTATCTGGATTTACCTCCACATCACCACCAAAGATCTCTTTGAGTTGATCCAAGGTCGGTTTATATGCGTCTTCAAGAAGTGGAGGGCAGTCTTCGGGCTTCTTATCGCGCGATATCAGACTGAAGGCAAAGGCCATACACGTCTTGCACCCGCAGAGTTTACAATTGGTGCGCGGCAGCATCTGAAACAGATAAAGTGGCTGTGGCCGTTCTCTCTTAGCCAACTCGTCTCTCCCCCGTGTAGTCGAGTTCCGTCCGGGCATATCCTGCTATTCAAGACACAGGTTCAACGGTTACCTCTATCCTCTTGAAGTTCGGGTTTTTTGCCCTGGTTGGATCGTAATTTGTCAACCTGTTGGTCAAGCGACTTCTAGGCATAAATCCAAACCCTTTAGGACACCGGGGATCGAGTTTAGCCTGAACCACTATAGATCCAAACTCATTGGCCAATCTGACCTGCGCTGAATCATCAATCCCCAGAGATTTCAAATCATCTGCTGAAAGACTGATCTGAGCCGCACGTCTTTCATAATCGACATCAGAAACACTCTTGTATCTTGCTGCCCACAGGAAGAGATCCTTGTAGGTTATAATAACTATTGGAATAGGTGAACTTTTTTCACCACCAAGAGGATTCATCTTTTTACCATGTCTAATAATCGTCTGATAATCTCTTCATCGCCGGGTATCGACGTAGATATAACCCTATTCAAGGAAATCTCAGTCCCATCCATCCGTATCGCGTTTCCCCCTGTTTCTAAACCGGAGACAGCGATTCCCAGCACTACATCTGAAATCCTGGTAGTAGCCGTTAGAAAAGGATCAAGGGTTATGATTGTTATATCCCCCAGATTTTTTACAAGAGAATCCGGCAGAGAAGATAGTGGGTCTGACCCTGCAATAAGTATACAGTCCGGCACATTATTTCTAACCTGTTCCAGGAATGAGAACTCAAGTCCATGGGAGGCGCCGTTGGCGAAGTTTACCCTGTTGACAAAACCCGTCTTGTCAAAAAGAAGCTGGTTGAACCCTCGCATATTGTAGGGATCAATCATGGGAATCACCGCGATCCTGGTACATTCTCCAAGCCTATTCACCATCCTGTTGAATGTTTGATATTCACCATCCAGCGAATAGTCCAGACCCGGACCGGCATATATCACACAGAAACTGGAGCTCTTTATCGACTTTAAAAACTCCCCTGCATCCTCCCTTCCCTTTTTTCCCTCTATAATTGCGAGCACAGAAGCGATAAAATCCGGATCTTCCCCTGGCAATATCCTGAAAAACCTGAAAGATTTATCACAGATCTCCGTGGTTTCAGTATCTCTCACTTCAATTGAGATCAACCTTGATTCAGGAAACCAACCTGCTTCTTCATATTTCGGATGTGTGTAATAAGAGAAATGGGAGAGATGCCTTGGATGGGAATGATAAGGATTAGAGCCCCAATATATGACCAAATCAGCATCCTTAGCTTCATCCAGGGAGCAGGTTGGATTGAGATTACTTAAGATCGTTTGAACCAACTCACCCTGTCTGAACGATGAAGTATCGTCAATGGTTGCACCCAGGGCTTCTGCCAGTTCAATCGCAGTAGACTGTGCCTCCAGTGTGGAGTTGTCAAAGCCAAAAAGCAAAGGACTCTCTGCCTGGTTAAGCAATCTGGATGTCTTCTCGACTGCCTCATCTTGGGAAACCTTCTGACCGTAAATCAGATATGAGGCATGCCGCTTATCGGATTGGCTGGCATAAATAAGAGAAGAACCTTTCCTACATGCGTTTCTGATCTTTGAAATACGATTTTCCTCGATCTCAACCTCAATATCATCGCATAGACAGGCACAGGTAGTGCATACCAGTTTCTCCTGGATCATGGGGTTATTCCCTTTAACTCATTGAGTACTTGAATTTGTTCGTCGCAGGCGGGCAAAAATTAAAGTTACTATTCAGCCACAAATTATCACCAATTATCACGAACAATTATTTTCATTTGTGTCCATTCGTGTCCATTCGTGGCTGAATAGTTACAAATTAAACTATCGGACAAGATCAAGATGTGTGTAGCATAGGGATATGCCGACAGAGCTTCTCAACCGTTATAAAGGCCTCAGAATTCGCGGGTAACTCGAATATCGATCCTCCAGAGGCATCCAGGTTGGCTATTTCAGGGGCATATGGGATATATTCATCTATCTCAAGACCGTTTTCTCTGGCCATCTTCTCGAAGTAATCTCTTGTTTCACATGTGATCTTATTGGCAACCATCAATATCTGACCAAAGTTAATGAGAAGCTCCCTTGATATCTCACCAATCCTTTTGGCCGCCATGAGACCGTAGAGTGTTGGATCGGTAACTATGATCATAAGGCTGAGATCCGCTGTCGTACGTCGGCTCAAGTGTTCAAGACCTGCCTCACAATCGATCACGGTGAAATCGTATCCTTTTGCTCTGGTATCTATTACCTGACGGATAATATGGTTAATGGCGCAGTAGCAACCCTCGCCTTCAGGACGTCCCATAACTACCAGATCGAATCTCTCCGTTTCTTCCACCAAATTATGTAAGTTCTTTTCAAAAATCTTCAGGCCTTTATCAGCTTCAATGCCCTGTGCTGCTGCCCTATTCATAACGGACTCTCTAACCTCCCCCACACTTTTTCTAACTGTTACCCCCAGCGCCTGGGGCAGGTTAGAATCGGGGTCAGCATCTATAGCCAGGACCCTTCCTCTTTCGCACAATTGTCTGATCAACAACGCCGATATATTCGTTTTCCCAACACCACCTTTTCCGGAAAGAGCAATAGAAAATGTCATATCAACCGTTACCCCAGAATACCTGCGGTGATCTCACCTATGAGGCCAAGGGGATCATCATAAAACTTGGACTCAGGTGAAGGCTTTACCCTGCTGCCCATAGAGGATACTGCCATGCCCCTTACATCATCTATGGTAGCACTCTTTCGCTTCTCCAGTAAGGCTATAGTCTGTACTTTTTCATATAAGGATAACCCGGCCCTGGCACTGGCACCCTGATCCAGTTCCTTGTCCCAGGGTTCCTCCCTGGTAGCCCTCACTAACCTTACTATGGCATCCACTACCTCGTCAGGCACCTCCATCCCATCGGTCTTAAGTCCGTATTTCAGTAGTATCTGCTTCTCCCTCTCCGGAGTCTCCGGGTATCCCATCCTCACTATATCAAGCCTGTCCAGTAAAACGTCCGATAACTCTTCTACTCCAGCATGCTCCCTTGGATTCATAGTAGCCAGCATTATAAAGTTGGAGGCATAGTCCACATCATAAGGGCCTATTGTGGCTATCCTCTCCTCTAATACCTGAAGTAAGGCATTCTGCAACTTCTCCGGCACCCTGTTCAGCTCATCAAAGAAGACTATACCACGATTGCCCTTTAAAAGCTTGCCAGGCGTAAATGCCCTATAATCATGAGGCCCAAACTTGAAGGCCTTGGTAGGGTCTATGTCCCCTAAAAGATCCTCCGCGGTTAAATCAGGACTGCCCTGTATCCTGACAAATCTCCTGGCTCCCTCTACTTTCTCTATCTCTAAGTTGCCTTCTTTGGATTTGGTTATGCATAAAGGACAAACCAGTTTGCCAGGATCACAGTGAAATGGACAACCCTTTACTGCATTGACAGGCGGCAGTATGGAGGCAAGGTATTTGGCAAGTGTGGTCTTGCCTACACCAGGAGGCCCCTCTATCAATACATGATGATCTGCCAGTATGGAAGCGAGTATCTTCTTCTTGGCATCTTCCTGGCCAAATATAACATCCAACGGATCCTTACCACTGTCAACATAACCTAATATCGTCTCCCTCAATCCCTCTATTATCACGCTAAACCTCCTTTGAAAGTAACGGTTCACAATAGCTTTTCATCTTTCGTTGCTGGTGTCTTGACAACGCTTTTGAGCTATTCTCATATACAGCTCCTCTAAATCGACTTCATTATAGTATCTGCCAATATCATCCAGAGAATGGGCGTCGCTATTCGTCAAAAGCATGAGCCCATGTTCCACTGCTATCGCCTGAATTCTGTGTTTGTCTATCTGGTTCATTTCCCATCGATGCTGGAAGTTCTCAATTTCAACACCGTGGAGCTCATCAGCGTGGGCAGCGACATACCGGCTAAAATCTGTTACATGATAGGGGTGTGCTACAAATCTAAAAATCGTGTTGTCAGATATATATAACTCTACTACCTGTACATGGAGCAGGTCTGTATTCATCTCCTGTCCCGGGATAATCAAGATTGCATTGTCAAAATGTTCTTCAACAATTTCCTTTACTCGATACCCATAGTCCTTATCGATATGCTCCGTGATGGCAACTCCATCCAGGTTCCTTGCTTTTACAGCATTTACGATCTTCTTTATTGCATCTACATCGGTAGATAGAGTCGCCTCGTAACAATGTGTGTGGAGGTCTAGTTTCAACCCCACTGTGCCAGACTCCTATCCCAATAGCCAGAATGCCACCATCTATCGATACCCTCTTTACAAAAAGTGCAAATTACTTTCATACTGAGTTGCCGTCCCTTTCGGTAGTTCCTCTTTTTCTAGTTGACACATACTTGTTTCGGAGGATGGACCACTGCGGCCCTGTATACATAAAATACCGGGCGAGATCTCTTTCCCTTGGATAGATAGTAAAAGGGAAGATCAGGTTAGGGTCGCTGTTGTTCACACCATACACGCCCATACGGTGTCCTGCCAGAGGCTCGCCATGTTCCCTGAACCAGTTCTCCTGAAAAAGCAAAGTAACTCCGAGCGAATCCTGAAAGGCAGGAACTACAAGCGCATAATCATGGCCGCTGCCGTGTTTTCCCCGTAATCGTATCAGCTCTTTAGTCCTGCCAAGGCCCGCATCATCGCAACGCGGCGCCAGGTTAATAAAGAACCCCCGTGATCCTTTCTCGAAATAGAGGTCGCACTCACCTTGTTGAATCCCCTGATAACCTCTATCCGTTATGAGATGGGTAATTGCTTTTCCAATATATTCGAGAGCCTCTTGTGCATTCTCAAAAGCAACCTTTCCCCGCATGGGGAGGGGGGCCATTGTTAAAGGTTTGGGAATCTCTTCTGAAACAGTTATCAGTGGCTTCTTCCTCTCTATTCTTCCATCGCACGGGAATAGTTCGGAGACCTCCCTCCCTTTATTGTCAATGAATGCTATCCTTAGCAGGAAATGTATGCCTCCACCTGGATAGGTATGCCTCTCTACAATGTCTATGTTCTTCACCAGGAAATCGTCTTGAACTGGGAACTTGACTCGTAACCCCTTTTTTGCGAATATCTCCTTTACCTCTGCTACGGTTGCCATAAAATCTACCTTTCACTCTCCCAGGACTTCTCTTTGAATCTCCTTGGATTCGCTGCGGTATGGCATATTGAAGAGCATCTCTATACCACCCCTGAATTTAAAATATTCGTTGAAGAGCTTATCCCGTGGGGCACCAAAGGCCGCCCATACACTCTTTTCATCCGGGTTGCATAACCAGATCATATAGCGTTCCTTCTGTATCTTTTTAAACCACTTATAGTTGTCCTCGCACATGAAATCTATTAAATATCGTTCATTTACCGGTGGGAGTGCGATTACATAGTCAACCTTCTCCCCTAACAGGTCCTTCATTCTATCGAGAGGTGCAAACCCGGAAGCGGCTTCATTCATGTCGCGTTTTACTATGCCTGCGATATGGTGAGTTGTGCCGGATTCCTTCCTCCTGGCGTAGAAATCAGGTTTAACGGCCAACTCGTTCCAGGCATTCGGTTCTGCCATCTCATAGCCAACGTACTCAAGGAAACGTTTCACCTCCTCTAAAACCTGCTCGTTACTGAAATCGTATGCCAATTGAGGACAGGCGCTAAACTGGGATAAGAATTCCTTACTCGTAAATTTTCCTTTGCTCACTTTTGACCTCCCGAAGAAGTATGACTCTCTATCTTCATATCCCTGAATTTGAGATGCTGAGTAAAGAGGCTGTCCTGAGGTGTGCCAAAGACACAGCATATGCTCTTCTCCTGTGGGTTACACAGCCAGATCTGGAATTTATCCCGCCTTATCTTCTTTAACAACTTATTATTATCCGCACGCATGACGTCAACCAGATCACCCTCGTTTTGCGGGGGAAGTGCGATTACATAGTCCATATACTCTCCTAACTGCCTCTTTATCGTCCAGAGCTGGGCGACTCCACGAGTTATCTCTTTCGCATCCTTCTTTACGAAGCCGGCAATCTCATGAGTGGTCACTCCTTCCCGCCTTTTCCCATAGAAATCGGGTTTTCCCATAAACTCTTTGGGTATTTCTGGTTCTTCTAGCTGGTAGTCAATAGACTGAAGAAGAGCCTGCACCTCTGTGAGCACCTCTTTAACTGTAAAGGTTTTTTCATCCATTTCAACCCTCCCAATCATTTGTTAAATTCATAAGCCAGCTCAGGACAGCGACGTCTTACGCCAGGGACTGAACCATCTCTTCCAGGGCTTGCTGCCACCTGCCGAGGGAGGGTGATTCAGGGAGGGAATAGGTCGCTCCCTTTACATACGTATTCCCCAGTACCATCGTCTCTCCGTCTCTTACTGCAGAAGCTAACCCCTGAGCTGTTGCAGGGCCATAGCCAATAAGTACAAGAATCTCTGGCTTTTCGTCGATAACCGGGTCCTCCCAAGGCCAGCGCATATAATTTGCCACTTCCGCAGCCCACATCTTTCTCACAGTCTTTGCCCCCTTTGCCTTAAGGCTTAAGGGGGTATTCCCTGTGGCGGCAATAGGGGCGCCGATCCTGTTGCTGATCTCCACCACATAATCCACTAACTTCTTGGTGCCAAAGTCCACCTCTTCACATAATTGGCCCGCCATAAGCAAGACCTTCTTCCCTTTGAGATGCTCTGCTAGTTTCCTGGGGTCTTTTTCACTCATATCTTCATTCCCTCCTTCCTCAGATTTTCCTTTGCCTTCTTCGTCACCAATTTAGGTGTCTTGGCAAAAAAACGCGCCTCGTGGGTGCTGTATTCATGGGCGAACTCGTCCGTCGTAAGGAGACGACCATCCCGATGCCTGGCCTTTTTTATTGTCACTCCTTCTGTATCCCAGCCCCACTTTTCCTTCAACTCCTTGAGGAGACGGACCTTCTGCC
>PFIF01000027.1 GCA_002782605.1 Deltaproteobacteria bacterium CG_4_8_14_3_um_filter_43_13
AAACTTAAAAGTAACATTTCTTGTTTCCGGCAGAATTGTGTAATTTGACAAATAGTTCTAAAATATCAAGTGGTTATAATCTGTTTCAGGATTTAAGTTACTTAGAAGGTGACATTTGAAACAGAGGATACATCAATGTAGTAAAAAGATTCCCTTGGTTCTTTATGGGGAACCCACTGTGCAGTTCTATGGCATACAGTTCTCAACAATTCTCTTTTCCATTCTGTCGGTATATTCTTCATAAGTTTTGCCATAGTCTTTACTGTAGTTTTTACCTTAGTTTTCACCCTAGTTTTCACCCTAGTTTTCTAGATGGCTTTCTGGGTGGTTTTCTGGGTGTCTTTCTGGGTAGTCATCTGGGTGGTCTTGAAGACCGTTCCCCCGGAAGCATTCGCAAAAGCAGAAAGAGTCTCGATCACGGCATCATTGAAAGATTCCTTGAACTCAACAGTTTCCGATTCTCCTGTGCGGATAATTTTTTTAAGATTCATTTATAAATCCATTTTCTAAAACTTCAGACGGCGGCCATAAGCCCTCCCTTTTTACCCTGATTTCGATAACGTCCGTTGAAACACCAAAAGGTCTACACAACATGGGAGAAATCCCTGACAACACTGCATCAGAATCCGTTTTCAGGAAGGTGATCAAATTATTTTCCCTGATAACTTCATTGGCTTTATTTACCTCTACTGCCAGATGCAAGTGGGGCACCAGCAAGCGTCCTGCAAATTCATTGGCCTGCCATTCAAAGCTGCGATATTCATTTTCCGGCACATTGAGAATAAAGTTTTTCCACTCCTCCGATGATGTAACATCAAGTTTTGTATATATATCCCTATGGAGAAAAAGGTGTCCCAGTTCATGGGCAAAGGAAAAGCGCATGCGGTTTGCAAATTTCTCATTCATATAACAATCATAATCCACTACAATTCCCGTTAAGTCCATTTTTAAATAGGCATCTATATCAATCGTAGACAAGAGATTATGTATTGGTTCGATATCCAGCCTGAGTCCGAACTCCACGATTTTTTCCGTATTGATCGGTAACTTGTTATCGGGCCAGTATTCTTCTCGAACCCTATCCGCTTTTTCCCAGAGTTCTTTTGAATCAATCCACCTGCACTTGAACTCACTATAATCCAAATTACTCTTCTCCCTTTTTTATCATCCGAATCAATTTTTCTAAGTCTTCCGGGGTAGGTTTTTCACTCCTGAGCGTCCGGAAAAACATGGGCAAGGAATTTAATGCCTTTGTATCAGATAGAATGTCCTGAGGGATAATGCCTGCACCGATACTTGCCTTGTCTTTCATTTCTCTCCACAAGACCGATTCGAATTCAATATCCAGCGCCAGAGCAATTTTTTTTAATTTTTCCTCATCCTTAGGGGGTGCAAGCACGCCGCGCTCCACTTTACTCCAATTGCTGGCATCTACTTCAATCATTTTGCAAAACTCTCTCAGGCCCAGACCCTTGCTTAGCCTCTTCTCTTTAATAAATTCTCCAAACATGGCCTTTTCTCCCTTCTTTCCCTTTTATTTCTTTTTTATCTGGGATTGTGGTAAATATTTTACCATGTGGTAAAAGTAACACCACAGAGGAGAAAAGTCAAGCCATTATTTTCCGAACCCCATCTTTCTGAAAATCTTCTGTAAATTCCCATCTATTTCGCCAGCTTTCTTCTCCAGCCCCTGAAGTTCATTCAAAATTGCCGGAATGCTTCGGTAGGTTTCCTTTTCGGTTATATCCACATATCGTGAGGGCGAGAGGTTATAATCATTTTCTGCTGCCTGCTCTTTCGTGATTACTTTTACAAACCGTTCAATATCCTCACCTTTAATAAAAGCATCTGCTATTTTATGGATACTCTCATCCGGAATGTAGTTTTTTGGTTTTCCCTTTTTAAATTCCTGACTTCCATTGACGAGAATAATTTTGCCTTTTCGGGCTGATGGCTTTGCCTTGTTAAAGACAATGATAATGCCGGCTGCGGTAGTGTTATAAAAAAGATTCTCGGGCAGCAGTATCACTCCCTCAATGAGATCATTATCCACAAACCACTTGCGGACTTTCTTTTCACGGTCTTCGGTTTTGCTACCGCTTCCCCGGGTAACTGCTCCTGTGTCAATGACAACTGCAGCACGGCCATGATCATTTATTGATGCAACTGTATGTTGCAGCCATGCCCAGTCTGCTTTGCTAGTAGTGACGCCTCCCTGAGATTCAAAACGGTCAAAAGGATCATTGTCATATACTGCTGTATTAAAAGGCTGGTTCCACATAGGATTTGAAACGACAATATCGAACTTCTTCAGGCTTGAATCAGACTGCTTGAATTTAGGATTGGTCATTGAATTGCCGCGGACGATCTCGCCTTCCATATCATGAACCACCATATTCATCCGGGCAATAGCATAGCTCGATCCGGTAAGCTCCTGCCCGTAGAGCTTTAAAGGACGCCGCACCTTTATTTCCCGTTCCTGTAATGCAAGCTCACACTTGATCAGAAGCCCTGCCGACCCACAGGCATAGTCATAAACTTCTTCACCCTGACGTGGCCGCACAATATAGGCCATGAGCCAGCCCACTTCCGTGGGGGTGAAAAATTCACCGGCACTTTGACCCTGTCCCTCGGCAAATTTTCGCAGGAGATATTCATAGGCACGTCCAAGAAAATCCGGCTCTACATCATAGAGACCAAGACGGTATCGGGGGTCAGAAATTGTTTCGATCACACCGGATAGCGCAGCATCGCTGATTTCGCGTTCATTGTTGCGGGTTTCATTATAATCAACAATATCGATTACCCCGCTGAGATTCGGGTTATGCTTTGTAATAGCTCGCATGGTTATAGTGAGCTGTTCACCAAGAGTTTTGGGCTTTCGATCCCCTGACCAGCCAAACTGCTCCCGTCCACTCACTATCGGCCATCGTGCCTCAGGTGGTATAAAAAAGCGCACCAAGCCATGGTCGGCTTCGATAATTGAGAGAGCGGTCCCCTTGTCTCCATATCTTTCCGCCAACCGTTCAACTTCATCTTCGAATACATCGGAAAGCCGTTTAATAAATATCAGGGGAAGAATATAATCCTTAAATTTGGGTGCATCCTTTTCACCACGAATAGAGCAGGCCGCACTCCAGAGCATCTGCTCCATTGATTTGGTACTTAATAGATTTTCTTTTGTCTGTTTGCGACGGCGTTTGTGATAAGGAGTTGTTCCATTATCAAAAGTATCAAGGTCGACCAGGTCAAGCCCGGTTTCTTCAATCAGTTGCTGTATTGCTTTAATGGCCTTTCCCCCGGGAACAATTTTTCCGTTCTCCCATCGGTTGACGGTGGCGAATGAAACCCCAAGTTTTGCTGCAAGTTCTTCCTGGCTCAAGCTCAGTATCGCTCTCAGTTCTTTTACAACTTTACTTATGTCACGTATATCAAGCATATCTATCTCCGTCATTTATGTTATAATGCTATAGCACTATAACACTTTTTGTCAAGCATTTTTTAACATATTCTTTGTCCTGCCTTTTTCAAAACCCCCTCAAAACAAAAAACCCCACTCTCATTTTGAGAAGCGGGGTTTCGTCTACCGGTATGCCATCTTTATCCTCTTATGGTACCTTCCATCCTGTAGGTTCTGATTTTTGCCAGGTCAAAGGTGTAATCATATAAGTGCAGTCCCTTTGAACTGGCAATTATCTCTCCGTCCTCCACTCCAATCTCAGACGCCATATATTCCTTAAATATCTGGATAGCAGCCAGATTGGATGGGAAACCAGCCCACAAATCCCATGATCTAAAATACAGGGCAAAGTGGAGTTTCCCATCCTTTACCCTCGTGTCGATCAGTCGGAGACATGGCGGGTCCTCTGTCCCGCAATCCTCTGGCCTCCCAATCTCCATCGTGGCCTGGTTTGTACCATGCCCCTTCTTATACATCTCTATTACCTTCTCGACCTGTTTAAAACCGAACAGTCTTTGACCATAAGTATAAGTCTCATTTGGTTCGACCTTGTCGGTCATGAGATACGGAAGGTACTGTTCGACGTATTCCATGGTTGTCGGAGGAGGGATGCCAAGCCCAGGGGGGATATCAGGGATAAGAGGTCTCACCCCAGGGTGTTTTACATGAACAGTGATATAATCAAACTCTCTTCTGATAGCCCCTTCGTAACTTCCCTTTGTAATTTTGTAATTATTTCCGACCTCAAGTATCCGGGCTACACATTGAAACCAGGCATCGGGCAGATCCCTGGCTTCTATTAATACTGGTTTTAGATTCATTCTGCTTCTCCTATAGAATTGTTCGTTTTATCCACCGTGACTAGCGACCCCAGCCCTTGTTTTAACAACTCGCTCCGGGTAGTCTGTAAATACCCCATCAACCCCAAGTAACTCCATGCGTGCGATGTCTTCGGGCTCATTTACGGTAAATACAAATACTTTCAGTCCGCGCTTGTGGGCATCTTCGACAAAAACCTCATCAATGAAGTCAATACACAGGTGCACCGAATAGCAGCCCAGTTTTTCAGCGAATGCTGCATTGTCAATGGGGAGACCTACAATAAGCGCGCCGGTGAGTACATTAGGATCGAGCCTTTTAGCATTTAACAGCTCACGGTGATTAAACGACGACACTAATGTGTTTTCATAGCTCCACCCCTGGTCAATCTGTTCCTTGATTAAAGAGATCGCAGGCTCCGTAGTTTGCAATCCCTTCAGTTCTATATTCAAGCCAGCCCTACCATTGACAGTGGCGAATACCTCTTCGAGCGTTGGAATCTTTTGATCTTTTCCAGCGTTGAGTGAACGCAGATATTCGAATGTCTTTTCTTTTATGTATCCAGTACCGTTAGTTGTGCGTTCGAGCCGGCCGTCGTGAATAACGATTAAGTGACCGTCCGCAAAGCAGACATCTATCTCTACCCACGATGCTCCCAGGCTGATAGCCTTCTCTATCGAAAGAAGGGTGTTTTCAGGCTCGTGCCCCATGGCACCACGATGGCCTATGCAAAGCAGTTCACTTCTCATGGCATACTCTCAACTAAGGGTAAATACATAGTTTTTCTAAAAAATACCAAATAAGTACAGGACTTGCAAATATAGATTGTTCCAAATTTCTGCTTATCATAGCCTTTTGTACTGTGCTATATGTGAAAGATGGCTATATGTCAAGGGAATTTGTTTTTTCTTTTGACATATAATTGTTTTATGATAAACTATCTTCAAAAATCAATGTTATATATTGTGAGGTGATGAAGATGTATGGTGTTGTTCATAAAAAGGACTGCAAGAAGGTAAAGAAAGACGAGGCTGATGAACCCCAGGTAAAACCATGTCCCAAATGCGGGGAAGATTTTGTGAGAATGCGTGCCTATGAATTTAATCCGCTTTTAATGAGAACAGGACCAAGACCCTGGACAGAGAGGAAAGACGCCAATTTCTGAGCTGAGGCAGACGAAAGTGCCAGTATGTGGTACTGTAATTTTTGTGGATATACCAGCGGAGGTAGGCCTGGAGACTGGATGGTATAGCCGAAACCTTGTATGCTGAGTTAATAATTTCCAGGGAGTTCATTTGAAATGAAGGTTATTAGATAGGTTTGGAAATCGTAAGTCGCCACCGGATTTTCGATTTACGAAACAATTGTCTGATAACTGAGAGTTGAGCCTGTTTTTCAGATACGTATAACGATTCTGCGTTTTGTTATTTCTAACACCAATTGCCAGGGCCTTCCTGGTGCCAACCATTACCACCAGCTTTCTTCCTCTTGTTACGCCAGTGTAAATTAAATTTCTTTGCAAAAGCACATAATGCTGGATCAGGATGGGTATAACTACCGCTGAATATTCAGAACCTTGCGATTTGTGTACTGAGACCGCATAAGCCAGGACGATCTCGTCCAGGTCAGTATAATCGTAAACCACATCCATACCATCGAATGTTATGATTACTTCCTGGATCTCAGTGTCAATCTTGGTGATCCTGCCTATATCACCGTTAAATATCCCCCTTTCATAATTGTTCTTGATCTGCATGACCTTATCATTCACTCGGAAGTTCCTTCCGCCCCGAGTTACACTGTCTTTTGCCGGATTGAGTGCCTTTTGTAATTCTACATTCAGGTTTTCGGCTCCCACGATACCTTTGTGCATAGGGGTCAGCACTTGAATGTCGTCTATGGCATCCAATCCGAAACGATTGGGTATGCGTTCTTTGGCCAGCTCTAAAATGATTTTTAGAACCTCTTCAGGGTCTTCTTGCTCGATGAAATAAAAGTCGTTCAATTCTTGCTCCGAAGGGCTAAGAGAAGGGAGAGAGCCATTATTTATTTTGTGGGCATTAAGAATAATCAGGCTTTCCTTGGCCTGACGGAAAATCTCATTCAGCTCCACCACGGGTACTGTCCCGGATGCGATAATGTCCTTAAGTACATTTCCTGCGCCAACAGAAGGAAGCTGGTTTACATCCCCCACCACGATGAAGGTGGACGTAGGAGGGGTAGCCTTCAAGAGGTGGTGCATCAGGATAGTGTCGATCATTGATGCTTCGTCTACGATCAGCAAGTCACACGGGAGTGGGTTTTGTTCGTTTTTCTGAAAGCCCCCTTTTTGAATGCTGTATTCCAACATTCGGTGTATGGTCTTCGCCTCATGACCAGTAGCATCACTCATCCTTTTGGCGGCTCTCCCGGTGGGGGCAGCCAGCATGATGGTAACCCCGATTTTTGCAAATATCTTGATAATGGCATTAATAATGGTGGTTTTACCGGTACCCGGTCCTCCGGTAATAATCATTACCTTGTCTTTAACGGCACACTTTACAGCATCAACCTGTCTTTCCGCCAGGGTAATAGCAAGTTGACTCTGTACCCACTGTATAGCTTTATCGGAGTCGATCTGTCTGATAGACTTGGGAGCGTAGATAAGGGTTTTCAGGCGGGTGGCGATGCTTGTTTCGGCTAAGTGAAACTTGGTCAGGTAAACTGCCTTGTTATTTTCTTTGAACTCCTCAATACCTTCATTCAAGTCTTCGATGACAACCCTTTTGTCTGCGGTGACTGTAGAAAATGCCCTGATGATGACCTCCTGGTCTATCTGGAGGATCTCCTGACATTTCTCTATAAGCTTTTCGTAAGGATAATAGATATGACCATCATCGGCGAGCTGGTGAAGGATATAGAGTATGCCCGCTTCCGCCCTCAGTTCAGAATCTTTGGGAAATCCCAGCTTCTCTGCAATACGATCGGCAGTGAGAAAGCCAATACCGAAAATGTCTATTGCCAGACGATAGGGGTTATCCTTTAATATCTGGACTGACCTGTTGCCATAGTGTTTGAAAATCTTGGTGGCGTGGCCTGAGCTGACTCCATGGGTTTGGAGAAAGAGCATTACCTCACGGATTTCCTTCTGTTCTGCCCATGCCTTTTTGACCATCTGAACCCGCTTCTTACCAATGCCCTCCACCTGAGCTAATTTTTCAATGTCATTTTCGATAACATCAAGGGTCTGCTCCCCAAATTCATTCACTATACGCTTGGCAATGATAGGGCCAATACCTTTGATAAGGCCAGAACCAATGTACTTTTCGATGCCATAAACCGAGGCAGGAACCAGGGATTTGTAGTATACGACCTTAAATTGTTTGCCGTATTTAGGATGGTTTGCCCATTCGCCCCTCATCTTGACGACTTCTCCGGGCGTGGGAGACAACAGGTTTCCCACCACTGTTACCAGTTCCAGGTGTCCATGCACCTTGATTTTGGCGATGGTAAAGCCGTTCTCCTCGTTGCTGTAAGTGATTCTTTCAATCTGGCCCTCGAGATCGATGAGCATATTGATGCCCTGCATTCTGTATGTAGGATTTATTGCCGTTGTCTCTCTCTCAGCAGCCTACTGAGATAGGATCAGCATCAACCTCCTCGCCATGATTCTATTCCATAGTAAAGGATTCCTTCCAGATAGTCATCCCAGTCCTGGTCTAATTCATTAATTTTGGGTTCGCTGGAAACTTCATCTTGATCAAAAACCTTTTCTTTTTCCATATCCTTAGCCCCTTTAATTCAGTCACACTTCTATTGCCTTTAGGAAAAAGGCTGCATCAGAGTTTGATATCCTCTATATATTTTTCAGCAGTAAAGGCTGCGGTTGCTCCATCTCCAACGGCTGTAGCGATCTGCCTTAAAAGTTTTACTCTTACATCCCCTGCTGCGAATATGCCGGGGAGAGATGTCTTCATCTCATCATCAGTTATTATAAATCCTCTCTCATCTAAGGCGACAATGCCTTTCAAAAACTCTGTATTTGGTTTAATCCCCACATACATAAAGACACCACCTACCTCTAGCTTAGATAAGGTATTTGTCTTCACGTTTCGTAATAATATGGCATTAACCGTTTGATTGCCCTCAATCCTTTCCAATACAGTGTTCCATACAAATTCTATCTTTTTGTTTTTAAAGGCCCTTTCTTGTACAATCTTATCTGCACTTAACTGGTCTCTGCGATGAACGATATAGACCTTTTTGGCGTATTTTGTTAAGAATATCCCTTCTTCAACAGCCGAATTATTACCTCCGATTACTGCTATATCCAGCCCCCGAAAGAAAGACCCATCGCATGTGGCACAATATGAAACCCCTCTACCTCTCAATTCACTTTCGCCTTTTACTCCCATTTCATTGTGTTTAGACCCTGAGGCTATTATCAATGCCCTGCACGAAAGTTCCCGGTCACTGAGCTTTATCTGTCTGAGATTGCCTTCACCTGCACTTACACCCTCTACGTCCCCTGTCAATATATCTAAGCCAAATTTTTTTGCCTGTTCCTCCATGTTCTGGATCAGTTCTAGTCCCTTTATCCCATCCTTAAAACCGGGGTAGTTCTTCACCATTTTAATGGTTAAAGCTTGTCCTCCAACTACCATTTTCTCAATCAATAAGGATTTTAGTCTTGATCTGCATGTATAAAGCCCTGCCGTTAGCCCTGCCGGCCCCCCTCCAACTATTATCACATCGTAATCGGTAGTACTCATTTTCAAACCTCCCTAAATTACGCTAACCAAAAAGCTTCTGATGATCTTTCTTTATACACCTGTCCATTACTACCCTAATCCCTGCTTTACGGGCCAACTCGGCTGCTTCGTTGTTGATCACACCTTCTTGCATCCATACCACTTTCGCCCTTTTTTCTATAGCTTCCTTAACAATTTCTAAGACTGCTTCAGGTTTTCTAAATATATCAACTATATCTATTTCAAAAGGGACTTCAAGAAGACGGGGATAAACCTTTTCCACCAAGATATCTTGCCCTAAAGGAGATATGGGAATAACCCGGAACCCTTTCGATTGTAAGTAAGATGCCACCTTGTAACTGGGGCTATCCTCCTTTGGGGATAAGCCCACCACAGCAACAGTTTTGTAATTCTCTAATATGTCTTCAATCTCCTCAGAAGAAACATCGGTTTTACTTTCGTTTTGTTCCATCTGTTATCCCTCTCTTTAAGAAATCTTGAAATGTCCGATTCTTATAATATTTCCCCTCTATATATTTAAGTGCATCAATGAACTGCTCAGGAGGGATATAGCCTATCAAATGTGTTATTGGGGTGCCTTTGTGTTCCAAAAACCAGGTAGTAGGGATCCCTCTTATCCTATATTTTGAAGATAAGTTTTTTCCCCTGTCAAGGTCAACTCGTATACTAATAAAGTTCTTTTTAAGGTAGTTTTTGACCAACGGGTTGCTAAGTGTATCTTTTTCCATCTCCTTACAGGCTGCACACCATGTGGCATGGAAATTAATCATTATTGGTTTCTTTTCAAGGGAAGCTCTCTTCTTCCCCTCTTCGTAATCAAGCCATTCCAGTTCCTCCCCAGCCTCACAAGCTGCGTTTCCTATTATGCTAACCAGCCGATTGGGTACTCTTTCAGACCCATTATTTGAAAGAGTCGCAAAAACAAATACTACTGTTAACGACAAAATAACGAAGATGGTATTCCTGTTTCTTTTCATTGTCTGCAATCCTTGGACAGCCGATCCGCCAGAGGCGGACTACGCTGGTAAAGTTTGAAACGCAATCCAGTAGGGCATCCCAGTATTTAATAGGGGCTCGCCCGCCATAGTATTTCATGAGCGATATACTAAAATAGTGTCCTGTCTACAGCGCCTTTTTTATCAGCTCCTCGATCTTTGCCTTAGGGACTGCGCCAACTACCTGATCGGTAGATTTACCGGCCTTAAACATAATCAAGGTAGGAATGCTCCTAACGCTGTATTGAGCCGGTGTCTTTGGGTTTTCATCTACATTTAACTTACAAATATTTACCTTTCCATCATACTCTTCTGCCAGCTCTTCCACTATAGGCCCGACCATCTTACAGGGACCGCACCAGGGAGCCCAAAAGTCTACCAATGTAGGCTTATCAGAGTTTATTACCTCTGCGTTAAATGAATCATCGGTTAAATGAACTGCTTTTTCTTTCTCCAACATCTAAATACCTCCATTCTTAACTTCATCCCTCTCTTTTAGAGACAACTAACAGAGGAGGACACTAAGGTTAGGTAATTATAGAATAAAATATTCCAGTACTGTTATTTAATTATAACCATTGAACCCTTTATGTCAAACTATTTTGCCCGCCCTATGTCACTAAGGGGCAGATTGATATCTTCCCCGAATAGCTGTAGGTTTATGTTTGGCAGGAAGAATGGGAAATTGGACTACTCTAGATTCCACCTCCACATGTTGATACCGCCATCCAGGTTCATAACTTTTGTAAAACCTTTTCCCTGTAGGGTTCTGATAGCGTTGTAGCTCCTGAGTCCCTGGAGGCAGTAGATTATCACCTCCTGATCTGGGTCGAGTTCTCCGATTCTTCCTCGAAGTTCGTTGAAGGGTATGTGTTTGGCGCCAGGGAGATGACCTTTCTTATACTCCTCATTATCTCTGACATCCAAAAGAGTAAACCTCTCGCCACTGTCTAACTTCCTCTTTAACTCATCTGCCGGCATACCTTTTAGAAGCCCCAATGATTTATTTGATAAGACATAACCCGCCACTATTACTGGATCTACTGCAGGTGAATAGGGTGGGGCGTACGCCAAATCTAAACCTTGTAAATCTCCAAATGTGGCTTTTTGGGCTATAGCAGATGCTATCACGTCAATCCTTTTATCTACTCCATCTTCTCCAATTATCTGTGCCCCCAATACCCGGTTGGACTTCTTTTCTGCTATTATTTTAAATAACATTCCCTTGGCATCAGTATAGTAGTGAGCATGGGAATTGGGGTATATAATAGCCCTTTCTATCTCATATCCATATTTCATAGCTTCTCTTTCTGAAAGGCCAGTTTTTGCCACGGTGTAGTCGAATACCTTGGCTATCATAGTACCTGATACCCCTCTAAAGAAGGCATCACCACCTGCCGCATTTTCTCCTGCCACCCGTCCTTGTTTATTAGCAGTTGAGCCCAGGGGTATCCATATCGGTTTCCCAGTTATCAGATTAAACGTTTCAGAACAATCCCCGGCAGCATAAATTTCAGGAATGTTAGTTAGCATCCTTTCGTTAACTTTAATAGCCCTGGTTTCGCCTAAAGCAACTCCGGCTTCCTGCGCCAGTTGTGTATTGGGTCTGATTCCGATAGACAGTATTACCAGGTCAGCATCAAATCGGGCATTTTTTGTTATTACCTGCTTTACTCCTGCTTTAATATCTCCTTGAAAGGCTTCAACTGGATTTTCCTTAGATACATTCACCCCTTTTTCAATGAGGTGTTTCTCAATAAGGTATGCCATGTCTTCATCTAATGGGGGAAGGACTTGATTCATCATTTCCACTATAGTAACTTTTAATCCCTGAGAAACAAAACTCTCAGCCATCTCCAATCCAATGAGCCCTGCCCCTACAATGACGGCCTTTTTAAGCTGTTCTTTTCCAATGTAATTTTTTATAGAAGAGGCGTCTTCTATGGTTTTTATGGTATGGATTTTTGGAAGGTTAACACCTGGTAAAGGGGGAACAATGGGCTTCGCTCCAGTGGCAACAATAAGCTTATCATAATATTGGACGATCTCCTTCCGCTCTTTTAGGTCAAAGACCGTTATCTGATTATTTTGAGGGTCTATCTTCGTAACCCGATGGTTTGTGTGTACCTGAATATCAAAGGGTATTATGAAGTCATCGGGTGTTCTAAGCACAAGTTCTTCTCGTTCTTTAACAACCCCTGATGTATAATAGGGAAGGCCACATGCGGCATATGATACATAGTCTTTTTCTTCAAAGACGGTTATCTTAAGATTTGGGCTGACCCTCCTAGCCCTGGTAGCCGCCTTCATACCTGCTGCAACACCGCCTATTATTACTAACTGTTCCCCTTTCATGTTCTCCTCAAGTTATCTCTTTCTCTTGCTGTATCTCTCCCTCAATTCCCTTTTCAGTATTTTTCCTGATGGATTCCTTGGCAATTCATCCACAAACTCTATAGATTGTGGTATAGCATAGGCTGCAAGATTCTGCTTGCAAAAATCCAATATTTCATTTTCAGTTGCCTTCATTCTTTCTTTAAGTACTAAAACCGCTTTTACGGATTCACCCAGCTTTGCATCAGTCACCCCTATTACGGCCGCCTGGGAAACAGAGGGATGTCTGTAGATAACTTCTTCCACATCCCCAGGATAGATAGTCTTACCACTAGAGTTAATAATATCCTTTTCCCTGCCAACCAGATATATATAGCCCTCTTTGTCTATAGTAGCCAGATCTCCTGTATAGACATAACCTCCTCTGATAGTCTCTGCGGTAGCCTGAGGTACTTCCCAGTATCCTTTCATCATATTATCGCCTTTGGCAATCACCTCTCCAACTTCTCCCGGAATTACGTCATTATCATTCTCATCTACAACCCTCACGTTCAAATTAATCCCCTCCTTGCCACAGGACTGTACCCTTTTCAGTATTTCAGGAGATCCTTCAAATACAAAATCATCTTCGTAGAAATAAGTTACCGGCGTTATTTCCATAAGCCCGTATACATGAGAGAATACCTTCCCGAAAACCTCAATTGCCCTCTTAAGTATTTCTGCTGGCATTGGCTCTCCACCGAATACAATAAGCCGAAGGCTACTGACGTCATACTCACTCAGCTGTGGGTGATTTAGAAGGGAAATAATAAAGGATGGAGGCATAAGGGTGGTTGATATCTTTTCTGTTTCGATTGCCTTCAAGATAACGTCGGGGTTGAACTCCTTCAGGACAACGATCGTTGAGCCCACGTAAAAATGAGGCAAGATATGGAAAAGTGGAGATGGCCCCCAGTAAAGCGGTATAGTGATAAGATCAATGTCGTCTCTTTTTAAGCCTGGCATGATAATATACTGTATTACTATTTCAAGTATACTTCTGTGGGTATGCATCACCCCTTTTGGTAAACCTGTTGTACCACTGGTATATAAGAGATAGGCAAGATCATCCTCACCAATATCCACCTTGGGTTCATCCGTCGGGTATCGAGAAATGAGATCTTCGTAGCTTCTCATCCCCTCGGTAGGGGTTCCAATGATGATGAAATGTCTCACTCCTTTTAAATCCCCTCTCACGGAGTTAATGGTATCAATATATCTTTCCCCCAGAAAAAGGGTATTCGCACCGGAATTGTTTATAATAAAGGCCAGTTCCTTTCCACTCAACATGTAGTTAAGGGGGACCAGTACAAATCCACTCTTGGGTGCAGAACAGTATAACTCCACATATTGATGACAGTTGTCCAATAAGGCTGCTATTCTGTCTCCTTTCTTTACTCCCAGGTCAGTCAAGGTATTTGCCAGCTTATTTACTCTTTCATTAAATTCCTTAAAGGTGAAAACATAATCACCAGACACCACAGCGGTCTTATTGGGATACCTTTTTGCATTCCTCGCAATTAGTTTTCCTATAATCATTTTTTACCTCCATTTTAGGCGGAATTTGTCTAAAGCTACTGCTTTGACTCATAAATAACTTTACCAAAAATGTCTCCCCTCCCTTGGTGGGAGGGGATTAAGGGGAGGG
>PFIF01000072.1:0-453 GCA_002782605.1 Deltaproteobacteria bacterium CG_4_8_14_3_um_filter_43_13
GTTGTCTCATCCCGAGATTCCCATACTCCATTATCTTCTCAATCGAGCCCCAGTTCATTCTTGTCATTGCCGTAGCGCACGCCAAAAGGAAGCCTGGGTATTGGCCATGAGCGCATTGCGAAATACAAATAGCATAGGTCAGTTATGAGGTCAGGCATTGATAATAGGTCAGTTATGGGGTCAGGCATTGATAATACTTTTTCAATATCAATAAGTCGCCTCTCATTTTCCTAGACTTGCCATGCCTACCTTTCAACAGGCCCGCCCTGATACTCTCTTCAATTTTTCGCAGGCAGTTCTCCGCGGAAAATTCCTTGCAAGATAAAGACATATCTGATAAAAAGGAGAATATTAGATGCCTTTTGAGGGGGTAATGCCCCCGCAGTCTTTTCAGATAACACATTCCTCTCCAGGCGCCAGGACTATTAACTCAACACCAGGTGCCTCCTTCTT
>PFIF01000072.1:531-4054 GCA_002782605.1 Deltaproteobacteria bacterium CG_4_8_14_3_um_filter_43_13
GCCTGAATAGGATCCATGGTGAAGCAACTGCCTATAGGCAGTAGGGCTATATCAATAGCATAGACATCTCCCAGAGTCTTCATGCTTGCAAAGATACCAGTATCTCCTGCGTGGTAAATGGTAAGCCCGTTTTCCAATTTAATGATGTACCCACATGGGGAACCAGTTTCAGATGAATGGAATGCCTGGGTCATGGTAACGGTGATGCCATCTATGGTCGCACTCCCGCCTATATTCATCCCCATGCCGCCGAAAACCGCGTTTCTTTCTGGTAAAGAGAGGCCTGTTTTAAGCCTTCCAACGGTCTCAGGTTGCCCTATCACTACCCCGCCGGTTTTTTTAGAGATGTCCGCTGCATTCGCCGAGTGGTCGAAGTGGTCATGGGTAACTAAGATAAGATCAGCCTTGGTTATATCCCCGATCTTGACAGGGCACAATGGATTGCCGTCTATCCATGGGTCTATTAAGATTACTTTGCCCTTGGATGTTGTGATGGAAAAAAAAGCGTGACTCAACCATTTAATAGTAGTATTTACCATTTTTATCCCTCCTCGTTAAAGTTCTTAATCCACTTTCTCGACAAACTATATACTTTTACCCCCCCTTTCTGTTTTTCCTATTCAAATTTATAATTTCTACTGTTCCTTTCTCTCCATCTATATAGAGCAATCTGTTTCGCAATAGCCCCCCCTTTTTTAAAATAATCTTCACTGCCTCTTGTGCCTGCCAGGAGCCCACCATGGCAGGGATTATGCCAGGGGTGCCCAGCCCGGTCTCTATTCCGGAATCGGGAAGGTTGTCTTTGGAGCCGTAAATCCCTTGAAGCCCTTTGTCTTCTGGGAATATAGTCAAAACCTGCCCGGTAAACCCTGCTACTGCCCCATGAATCAATGGAATGCCCATCTTCTTTGCCCCCTTCTCAACAAGAAAACGAGAAGGGATATTATCAAGGGCGTCAATTACAACATCAACCCTGTCAATAATCTCTCCAACATTTTCCTCTTTTATGGGTGTAAAATGGGCATCCACCTCTATCCCCTGATTGATATTCTTCACTCTTTCAAAAGCAGCTTCCGTCTTACTCAGCCCCAGGTTATTCTCCCGGCAAAGGAGCTGTCTATTCAAATTACTCTCTTCAAAGACGTCACCATCAACTACTACTATATTGCCTATCCCCATTCTGGCCAGGAGTTCTAGCACTATTCCTCCCAATCCACCAAGACCAATGATCACTATCTTTGACTTTAACAGCCGTACTTGCCCGTTAATGCCTATGGTACCGACATTGCGTTGATACCGCTCAGGAACGATCCCATTTTCCAATGCGAGGATTTCGACCTCTCCAATCTTTAAATTGTGATTTATGGCAAAGTTCTTTATCGCATGCAATGAGATCTTTAAATACTGCTTACCACTGCGAGCCATAGCAATCTCAGAGAAATTCTTTATCTCATCCTTTATAGTGTCACTCATCTAACAAACTATCCTTGACGGCTTCGCAAAAAGTCCATCTGCGGTGTTGCGCTGCATCCCTCGTCGTTACAGCGTAACTATAAGTACGCCTCACTCCTCGTGATTTGCGCACCTTGCATCTGGAGCTTTTTACTGTGCCGTCTGATTTTTGACTTTTTACGACCTCATTATCCTTTATCCGAGACCAATTCCATCAATCTTTGTCCCACAATCCGGACAGAGCCCATCTTTAATCCTGTTCTTTAGGATCTGGTATCCATATCTTTGTATCAATAGTTCCTTACAGGTGTAACAGTAAGTATTCTCCCCCTCATCCCCCGGAATGTTACCGCAATAGACATACCTTAAGCCAACCCCCAAGCCTATCTCCCTTGCCCTGTGAAGCATTTTCGCAGATGTTCTTGGACGATCCAGCAACTTATAGGTAGGGTGGAAAGCACTCACATGCCAGGGTATCTCTTCCCCTACTTCCCTGATAAATTCTGCAATCCTCTTAAGTTCCTCTTCACCATCGTTCAATGTGGGTATTATCAGGGTGGTAATCTCGATCCAGACCCCCAGCTCTTTCAATGTCCTTATGGAATCGAGCACAAAGTTCAGTTTGGCACCACAGATCTCTTTATAGAACTCGTCAGAAAACGACTTGAGGTCCACGTTTGCTGCATCCAGATAGGGTCTTATAGTATGTAGCGCCTCTTTTGTCATATAGCCATTGGTAACAAACACGTTTTTTATTCCCTCTTTATGGGCCACCTCTGCCGTATCATAGGCGTATTCGAAGAATATGGTGGGTTCTGTGTAAGTATAAGAGATGCTTTTGCAATTATACTGTAGTGCCTGGGATACAATCTCTTTGGGCTCAAGATTCCTGCCTGGTATCAGATCCTGATCTCTGGGCATCTGAGAAATATCCGAATTCTGACAATGCAGACACTTGAAATTGCATCCTGCAGTGGCTATAGAGAAGGATTCCGAGCCGGGAAAGAGATGAAAGACAGGCTTCTTTTCTATGGGGTCTATGTTTCTTGAAATAGCCTTATTGTAAACCAGAGAATAGAGGATTCCTTCCCTGTTCTCCCGCACACCACAGACCCCCCTCTTTAAGGGGGCAATGATGCATCTGTGATTGCACAGGTTGCACTTAACCTTCCCGTCTCCTAATTTATCATACAGCATCGCTTCTTTCATTTGAAAGTACACCTATTCCTGTCATTACGAGCCCCGACAAGACGGGGCGAAGCAATCCCATCCTTTTCAACAGCACACTTAAGTGTGCTGTTGTAGGGGTCGCTCGCGGGTTTCATTGATTATCTTCCCTTGTTCATCCCATCTTCTTAACTACAGATTCCACCTTTGTTTCGGAGGTGGCGGGCTTGTCCCTTCTGTCGTCGATCTTTACTGTTGTGACTACACGCATAACCTCCTTTTTAAAAGGGGTTTCGTGCATCTCTCTGATTATAGCGAGAATCCTGTCAAGCTCTCCTTCGATGATAGTGCCCATGGAGGTAAGTTCATATTTAAGACCAGATTTTTTAAGTACCTTTACAGCGCCCGCCACATATTCACTGAGGCTGGTATTAGGTACACCAATGGGTACTATGCTTACCTCAACTATTGTCATCGGACTCTCCTTTTTCTCAGTTTTCTCTCTTTGTTTAACGGTTTCTTCTAATCCCGAAACATTATCCTATTGCTATTGGGACGAATGTTTTTCACCAAGTATCTTCCAGGTTTTTATATTTAATTTGTTTTGCTCAACAGCTACGGTTCATCCCCACGCATGTGGGGAACACGGGATATACGGCGATCCCAGGATGCCGTGGAGCGGTTCATCCCCACGCATGTGGGGAACACATTATGGTGTCCATCTCTATACATTGGATTGCCGGTTCATCCCCACGCATGTGGGGAACACTTCTATGGTTTCCTTATTTGCCTTTTCCCATGCGGTTCATCCCCACGCATGTGGGGAACACACGACGAGAACGGGTCTAAATCCCTGGAGTACCGGTTCATCCCCACGCATGTGGGGAACACGCTTCTTCCTTCT
>PFIF01000236.1 GCA_002782605.1 Deltaproteobacteria bacterium CG_4_8_14_3_um_filter_43_13
GGAGTCCGCTTCTTTATCTCTCCAGCGATGGTAATGCCGTCCTTTCCAGGCATTCGGTAGTCTAAAAGAATCAAGTCGGGGACCTTTTTCTCCAGCGATTTTAGAGCCTCTTCGCCATCTTGAGCCTGAAATACTGAGTAGCCATTCGACCTGAGAAGGTTGCTTATTGCCCAGCGAAAATCACGATCGTCATCAACCACAAGTATCTTCCTTGCTGACAGGGTTTTTTGGTTTAAAGACATTCTCTCACTCCTTCCTGTCCTGAGTAACAGGCAACCTCACGGAGACCGTAGTTTTGCCCTCATTCTCACTATCGATAGTAATACTGCCTTTGTGCTGTTGAATGATAGAGTGGCAGATGCTCAATCCCAGGCCCGTACCACAATCTTTTGTGGTAAAAAAGGGGTCAAAGATTTTAAGGCGGTAGTCTTTTGGGATACCAGCCCCGTCATCAATGACCTTAACATTAACCATGTTATTTGAGGGAAGAAAGTGCGTTTTGACCAGGATTTTCCCTTTACTTGAGATAGCCTGAATGGAATTAAGAAAGAGATTGAGAAAGACCTGTCCAAGCTTATCAGAATCGCCCATAATTTCAGGGATGCCCTCTTCTAATTGTTCCACAAAGGAAATCTGAAAAGGGGTTGCATCAAGCTCAGCCATGTGCCACATCCTTGTGACCAGCTCGTTGATGTTCACAAGTCCCCACTCCATGTGAGATGGTCTGGCAAACTGTAACAGATTATTTATCAGCTCGCTTGCCCTCTGACTGCTCCGGTATATCATCTGAAGGTTTTCATTAAGCGGGGGCGTAAGACTCATATTATCCAGGCAGAACTGAGCACATGAACTAATCACAGCCAGAGGATTTCTCAGTTCGTGGGCCAGCCCTGCGGCAAGTTGTCCAAGTGAGGATAGCTTCTCGGACTGGACTATGCTTTGCTTTATTTTCTCCTGCTCGGTAAAATCTACAACAGACAGGAAAGTGCCATTGATAAAAGAAGTCCGTATTTCGATAATATTTATATGTCTTTTTTCTCCTGCCCTGGTTTTGACCCAGCAATCATATTTTATGGGATAATTTTTAGAGGCATTTTTTTCTAACCTGGCGTTGTAGGAGTGTGCAACATATTCCCTGTCAGCCTCATCTACAATATCCAGGAAACGAAGCCCCTCAAGTTCTTTTTTACTATAGCCCAATACCTTGAGCATTGCTTGGTTGGGCTGCGTAAAACGGCCAGTTGCATCATCAATTATAGCGTAGCATTCCCTGCCATGTTGATAAAGTTCCTCATATTGCCTCTTTGCCTTTATCAGATGACCTTCCGTCCGCTTGCGCTCGGAGATGTCGTGGAAGATCAAAACGAGACCAATGATATTCCCCTTGTCATCTCTGATGGGTGCAATACTGCCATCAATATGTCTTTCTACTCCATCTCTGGCAATGAGTATATAATCTTCCAGCTTGACAATAACACCATCTCGAATTACCTTTGTTGCTGGATTCTCGATAATGTTACCTGCCTGTTCACCCACAATATTGAATACTTCTGTCAAATTTTTACCCAAAGTCTCTTCCAGCTTCCAGCCCGTCGATGCCTCGGCAATGGGATTCATAAATGTTACGAATCCTCTAGTATCGGTTATAATCACAGCATAGCCTATGCTTGTCAGTATCGTTCCAAGCCTCTGTGGTCCCCTTCCTTTAATTTCTTTTCCATCCTGTGCATTAAATCCTGCCATAATCATCCTCCGATCTTTCGATGTCGTCCTCGCCAAAGTAATCTCCGGTTTGAACTTCAATAAAGATCAGGTTCTCTTCACCATGGTTCCTTATCCTGTGCCATGATCCCGCCGGTAGGTCTATTGCCCGGCCGGATATCAATTCAATCTCCTGCCCGTTTTTCGTTACTTTTGCGCATCCCTTTACCACATACCAGTGTTCGGAGCGATGAAGGTGGCGCTGATAACTCAGACGTTGGCCAGGATAAACAGTTATCCTTTTTATTTTGTGGTCAGGCATATCGGACAAGATTTGATAAAAACCCCAGGGACGGTAAGTATTCAATCGCACTCCCGTCTGATTATCTTTTTCTAGCCATTCCGGCGTCTATTGTATGTGGGTTGTGGCAAGTGCAAGAACGCCCTGTAACTTATAGCACACGTTATGTCATGTGCAAGAAAAAAATCAGTAGAATGTCAGTAGAACCTGCTATTTTCAGTGGGTGACTCTCCCAATCGGGCATTTCAGGGCTGAGGATGGGTACGGAGGTGGGTGCTGTCTAAAGTGTTAATATATCTTCATAAGAGCGAGAAATCATCTTGCTTTTTTTAAAAAAATATACATAATAAGATCATCTAATAGTAGGAATTGTATAATAGGTATGTCAGAATCATCAGGGTCAAAAAAACAATCCAAAGGAGGGAATTTTGATTATGTCAAAATCAAGACATGTGGCTAAAGTTAAAGATAGAAATAGGAGGAGAAACAGAATTGCCAAATTATCCCGACGTGCAAATAGGCAGAAGGCAAAGAACAAGTAGATTAAATGATAAAGACTATTATATTTGATTTAGGTAATGTCGTCCTTAATTTTGATCATATGTTGATCTGTGAGGGAATAGCTAGATATTCAAGATACTCCAGCAATGATGTATACCAACTCGGCTTTAACTCAGAGGTATTTGAACTCTATAATAGGGGTAAGATTAGGTCAGAAGAGTTGTTTCAGTGGATCTCAAGAAGATTCGATATTAATATTTCTTATGATACATTTCAGAGTATCTGGTCAGATATCTTTTCGTTGGATGATTCGATAGAAAGAGTGGTGTCTGACCTAAAAAAGAATGGTTACTACCTGGTATTGGTTTCTAACACGAATGAGCTGCACTTTGATTTCATAAGAGGGAATTTCAAAGTAATAGGGCTGTTTGATGATCTTATCCTGTCATATAGGATCGGGTACTCGAAGCCACATGAAGAAATATTTAGAAAGGCATTGAAAAGGGCAAGCTCGTTCCCGGAAGAGTGTGTATATATAGATGATATAGAAGAGTTTTGCAAGGTTGCTGAGGATCTGGGCATTAATAGTATTGTTTACAGATCGACAGAACAATTGATAAAGAGGTTGAAAGAACTGGGGGTAAATATAGATTGATCGTGAATCGAAAGTCGGGAGTTGTTAAATAGAATAAAATCCATTCACGATTTACGTTTTTTGACTATGTTTGCTCGAAAGGGGATTTTTCATTTTTTAGGATGAACCATTGGTTAAAGAGATGGGTAGAGGGGTTATAACCCTTATTACAGATTTTGGAACCAGGGATGGTTATGCAGGCATCATAAAGGGGGTGATTTTAAAGATAAACCCTCAGGTGAGGTTGGTTGACATTACCCATGAGGTATCACCTCAAGATATTTTTGAGGCAGGCTTTATCTTGAAAAACTCATATAGGTATTTTCCAAATATGTCAATCCATTTGGTTGTAGTTGACCCAGGGGTTGGGAGCAGGAGGAGGGCAATCCTGGTGGAGACTGACAACCATTTCTTTATTGGCCCTGATAACGGCGTTTTTACCTTCATATATGAGTTTGAAAGAATAAAGAAGATTATTGAGTTGACTAATAAAAGAT
>PFIF01000256.1 GCA_002782605.1 Deltaproteobacteria bacterium CG_4_8_14_3_um_filter_43_13
GGAGTCCTTTTTCAAATCCAGATACCCTTTACAATAATCTCTGATTCTTTTGATACCCTCATCGTCAATATCGCACTCAAACACCGATTTCTGCGTATTAAGGCCGAACTCTTTGAGGAATTTATGGGTCTTCGCAAGTCGTTTAGGGTCTGTAATATCGTAAGTGACGATTGTTATCATTTCAACAACACCGGTTGATATACCGCCGCCTCTCCTTCGATAACTTTACGGTAATGCCCTGCCTGATAGACAAGAACGTCGCTGTAGGTTAGTTTACGGCCGGCAGGCGGATAATAAAAGGAGGTTGCAAGCTTCTTTTCAAATGCTTCAATCACACGTTTGAAGGCATCATGGTTCAGCTTCACAGGATACTTGCCCATTGGCGCCACGGACACATCCAGACCGTTTTCTATCCTTTGTTCTGGAAGATCGAAGATATCACTGTCTGTTTCGTCTACAGATATCAGACCCATTGGGTCTTTCGTCACATCAGGCACTTCGTCGGCTTTCGGATCGAGGGTCTCTTCTCTATGAGACTTTTCCACAAAGAAATCTTCTTTCTGGAGAATTTTCAGGTTAAAAAGCGAAAAGGTCAAAGTGTCCACAATAATGGTACGGAACTCCTCCATGAGGTCAAGAACCACGGAATGGCGTCCGTAATCAATGGAGTGGAGAAAGCCGGGATATGGGTCAAGGCCTGCTAAGCGGACAGCAGCATAGACCC
Source organism: Deltaproteobacteria bacterium CG_4_8_14_3_um_filter_43_13 (assembly GCA_002782605.1). Taxonomy (GTDB): domain Bacteria; phylum Desulfobacterota; class UBA8473; order UBA8473; family UBA8473; genus UBA8473. The sequence continues at coordinate 725 of PFIF01000256.1, forward strand.
TGTTCATGAGAAACACATAGAGGAGGGAAAGTACCGAATTTACAGGGTCTGTAGGGGGTCGTCTCACCCGCCGTGTAAAGCCCATATTCTGAACAAAGCCGCAGGGGAATGCCTCAAAGTAGAGTGCCGTGCCCCGTCCCTCGTACCCCCGCACACTGTTGACATGATCAGCGAATTCGACCAGACCTATGAGGTTCCTGATTTCCTGGGCATTTCTGCCTGGCAGCGGATCATTCTTAGTGCGTTTGATTCGCATCAAGACGGTAGCCATGTTGGCAAGCTTTCCAATAACGATGCAGCGGGCGAGCCGTAGACCAAATGCAGGATCGTCAAGGCGCTGATACTGAAGCTTGTGGAGGAAGACATTCTTTGATTCCGGTGGGGCGATTCTCCCAAGATAGCGTCCATTATAACTCATAAAAACTGTGTCTATATTGTTTCGCATGAGCTGGGCCAGCGCCTGGTGGGTGATTTCCACATTGCCAAATATGACTACCTGCCGAAGCTTGTAGGTAAAGAGGGTATGATAGATGGTATTCTCCTTCTTCACCAGGAGATGCTTCCCCTCTTTTACGATCTTGGCTCCCTGTGTTCTGATATATACGACCATAAGCCACCTCCTTTTTGTTCTTTTATTCTATAAGGCGGCTATGGCCAGGGCAAGGATTGCAATGTTGCAATATTCAGTTGTCAAAGAACAGTCCGCATTATAATCTTCAATCCGGTGAGTGGTCGAATATCAACACATCTCCAGTTACAGGACTTCGGAATATCAACTTCCTTGCCTTCCCATGCAGGGCATGGGCAACCTTCAGGTACAGCCAGATTGGTGCCTGGCCGGTAAGGATAATATCATTGCCTTCACCGGCAAGGGTTTGGGCTTTTTGGATGTATGAATCAAGCTCGGAGAGCTTGGCATTTGAAGTGTAAAAAGTTGAAAAATCAATTTCTATGTTCTTATTCATTTTTTGCACCAAATCTTTCTCTTAATCTATTTTTCAAATCCCTAACCTGCTTGATAGTAAGGAGATTAACACCATAATCCATCGCTCTTCTGTATTTGGATTCATTTATTTGATCATGGGTAGTGCAAATAATGGCCCTCTCTTCACCCAAACCAAGCTGACTTAATATTGCTCCTCTTTTATAAACCTCGTCTCTGATTATATCCTGATTTTTTTTGTTACCCAAAGTCTTACACTCTATATGATAAAACACATTATCCTTTACAAAAGCTATATCTAGCTCGTTTTCCGTACCGCTTAGTCTCTTAATTTTTACCCCTATCATGGCATCATTCAAAATGTTTTCTTGCACCAAACTATAAACCTCGTTGAATACATACTCCTCAAACCAACCACCCGTTAAATAGACTATTTCATCCTTTATTAAATCTTTGCTGATTAGCCTATCTCTTATCTCAAAATTATATTTATCCAACATCTCATTCTCAATCTTTGAAAGATTCCTATCAAAGAGTTGACAAAAAGGGTGATTTTTGAATGCTCTTTTCTTTTCCAAATGCTTATACATAAAACCTAACATATCTTTTAGTTGTTCATAATTATCCAGTATCCATTTGGTGGCATCTTTGTTTGAGAGGACTCTGTTTTTTACTGCTGAAAATCTGTCTTTGTTCTGGATTCTAAATCCATAACCGCTTAGGTATTCCTCAAGGGTTAGGCGCTCTTTAACCTCACAAACTTTTAATGGTTTTTTACGTGGAAAAAACTGCACAAAATCATTTTTACCGATAGGCATATAATTAATGGTAACTTTCTGCCCTATTTCCCTGAATATCTCATAGGCTGCAAGAGCCATTACCTTATTCCCACCCGTGATATTGACGAGATACTCAACATCTCCAGCAGCTTTTTCAATCTTTTCGACAAGAGCTTCTATTTTACTTGTACAATCGGCAAAAGAATCTTGATTAACAATCACTTCTTCAATATCTATACTGGGAGGCAAAAGCCCCTTTAGTTGCAAGGTATTCTTTATACACTCAGTCTTTCCATTCTCTTTCATCTTCTCAGTAGAGATAAACCACAAGACATCTGGCCCGTAGTGGATAGCCATAATAATATTAGGAATAGTCTGGTCGGATACAAGGCATACATAAACGTGGTTCATAAATAATTCCTTTCTTGACAGGGCAACCTATTTTTCATACCTAAATTCATAACTTCATAACCCTGTCAATTATAGGTCTGAAAGGTTTTGGCTGGTGGCTGATGAATTCGTTGAACTGGGCTATAAACTCAATATATGAATCCACATCCACATTGCCATCCTTCATAAAAGGAGACGTATGCCTCCTGTTGAGAATTTCCATATCCTTTCTAAAGCTATCAGACTCCGCAAGTTCAACCAGTTCGTTTTCCGCCTTTTGTAAAGTGTTCACTCTTTTTCCCCTTCAATAATCTTTTTGTACAGATCTTCCATATCAAAAATCCTAAAATACTTTTTCAATAATTCACGATCCAGGCTTTCCCTGTGGATTGATACAAGCATTTCGATATCTGAGATATCAACCTTTTCTCTCGAAGGGTTATTAAAAACAGACTGAAGCTTGAGACCAATAATATCCTCCGTCACCAATGTTTTAATCTTCAAAGAACCTTCAAAAATATCTTTTTCTTTAGCCCTTTCCAGCATCTCAAGGCTTGCCTCCCTAAAAGCATGGATAAAATCTACACCGCCGAAAATCTTGAACGGTGACGTGTATTGTGAAACATTATCAGTATGATAATGACGTTCATAACCTATATCAGTCATAATCGCATGAACCTTTAGCATATCGTCACGGTGTACAAGGAAATCCAGATCCACTGTTGATCTTGGACCACCCCATAATCCCATGGCAAACCCACCCATCAGGGCATAACGGATGTTATGCTCTTTAAAGGCGGTCAAAAGCTTTACAAGAACGAGTTTAAAGTCCATTTTTTTAAAAATTATTTTTTCTAAATTTTTTTATTATTTAAGCCTGTTCAATACCTATTTATGTAATGATAACAGTAAGTTATAGAGACATAAAAACAAAGTTAACTCAAAT
>PFIF01000221.1 GCA_002782605.1 Deltaproteobacteria bacterium CG_4_8_14_3_um_filter_43_13
GGCACAAAGTTAGGAAAAAACAACGAAACGACCCTGCTCCGCTCTGCTTTGTGCCTATGTGCCTTTGCCACTTTGTGCCTGAGTAGTTACTTTTATTTTATACAGACAGCCCGTACCTGTTTAACATCGGTATATCCCTTGATTGCCTTTTCTATTCCATCCTGCTTTAACGTCCTCATACACTCTTTCATGGCCTGCTCCCGGATCTCTTCAACCCGTGCTTTGTTTTGGATTAAGGCTTTGATTTCATCAGAGGCTATCAGTAACTCATGTATCCCCATCCTTCCTTTATAACCTGTATTGTTGCAGACTGGACATCCTACAGGACTATAAAAGATCATATCCTGGGAATAAGAGATGTCTAAATCTTTAAAATATTCCTCTCCATATTCCATCACTAAATTCTTAAACTCTTCCTCTGATGGGTTATATGGTTTTTTACATTCTTTACAAAGTGTTCTTAAGAGTCTCTGAGCCAGTACCCCTAATAGTGCATCGGCAAAGTTAAAGGGATCCATTCCCATGTCCAAAAGCCTTGTGATGGTCTCAGGAGCACTGTTGGTGTGTAACGTGCTGAACACAAGGTGTCCTGTTAAGGATGCCTCAATCCCCGTAGAAACAGTCTCTTCGTCTCTCATCTCACCGACCATAATCACATCCGGGTCCGCCCTTAAAAATGCCCTCATTGCTACCGCAAAGTTTAATCCAATCTTCGGGCGTACCTGGACCTGTCTCAATCTATACTGGGTAATCTCAACAGGGTCTTCCGCCGTCCATATCTTTTTCTCAGGTGTATTGATAAAGCCCAAAGCCGAATGGAGAGTAGTTGTCTTTCCGGAGCCTGTAGGCCCCACCACCATAACAATCCCGTACGGCTTTTGTACAATTTCTTTAAAAAGATTCAGGTTTCTATCAGACATGGCCAACTTATCCAACGGGATAGGTTCACTGGCAGCAAGAATCCTCATGACCACATCCTCTGTCCCCCCGCTAGTTGGAAGAGTAGCTACCCTCAGTTCTATCTCCCTTCCCCCACGTATCTTGAATTTGATCTTCCCATCCTGAGGCAATCGCCTCTCAGCTATGTCCAGCTGCGACATGATCTTTATCCTGGAGACAACTGCCATTTTGTGACTGTAGGGAATAGTCTGGTAAGGAACACACATACCATCTATCCTAAGCCTGATCTCTGTATTGCTCTTGCCTGGGTACGTCTCAACATGAATATCAGAGGCATCCCTGTTGTAAGCTTCGGTTATTATCTTGTTAACCAGTTGGACTATAACGCTATCATCCTCACTTACCTGTTGATCCAGAGTATCAAATTCGCTCACATCATCTTCGTCATCGAGTTTGTTCAATAAGTCAGAGATCGACTCTCTGCTCACCTCTTCACCAAAAAAAAGGGTTAGGTAACTTATTATATCCCCCTTCAAGGCAACAACGAATTCACAATCTCTCTTTCCAAATTTTGCCTTTATAAAGTCAGTCCTCTGAAGGTCGGCCGGATTGTCAATAACGATAACTATCTTATCCCCTTTCTTTTCTAATGGGACCCATAGGGTTTTTTTTAAATAACTGACCTTCAAACCCACCAACAGTTCCCCGGGAATAACAGTCTTGTCATCGAATTGAACAAACCTGCATTTATAAAAATCACTCAGTGCCTTGCCAATATCTGACTTTGAAATCTTGAATCTTTTCATCAATATGGATTCTATCTCTTCTCTTTGCTCCCTGGCGTCCTTTATGGCTTCCTCCAGTTCTCTGGAAGTAATAATATGGTTGGTTACCAGGTAATCAAATTTTGAGGGCCGCCTTTTACTCATCTTGATCTGATTATAAAAGGCTATCCCCAAAATCTTTGCAATCTCAGTAATAGATATTTGATTCTCTACAGTAAAATCAGTACCATCCTTCTTGTTAATTAACTGTATGACCCCCAATAAGTACCTCTCAAATATAATGGGAGCTGCTAAAACCTGGACAGTTTTATAACCTGTCTTCTGATCCCAGCTCTTGTCAAATCTAAGACTGGGATTAATACTTTTCAGTTGTTCTGTATCATAGGCATTGGATATATTGACAAGTTCTTTGGAATGCGCTGTATAACCTGCAATGCTTTCAGGGCTCACAGGAACCCTGATCTCCTTTATTCCATTTCCAACCATAAACCTTGAATAGAGTTCCTTTTTAACCCCATCTACTGCGTAGATTGTAATCCTGTCTGCATCAAACAATCCGAGCATGTCATCCTTTAAATCAACAAGAATCTCGTTTATATTCTTGGCAGAGTGGATACGATTGGTAATCTCCCTCAATGCCAATCCATATTCCACTTCCTTCTTTAGTTTCTCAACGTTGTTTTCAGTATTGTCTGTCTTTATTGCTATATCCAATCTTCTCTCCAAAACGATTCACTGAGGGGGACTATTGCCTCCTGGTGAAAAGTTAAAAAGAATCCTCTACCAATCTCAATTTACACTAGCATACCTAAATAAATAAAATCAACCTAAAAAAACCGGGGGCAGAAAGGGGATGATAGCAGAATAGAAGGCAGTCTCAATGATTAGATTTGTTACAGACTTACTTTCCCCAACTCGAGTCCCATAACGGGCTTTGGTGTTTTGAGGAAAAAGGTCAAAGCGCCGGCCAGTCCAAAACATAAGGCAGCGAATAAAAAAGGAATGAGATAACTTTCGGTTATATCATACACAAACCCACCTATCAAAGAGCCAATTATCGCTCCAATTCCAGCGAGGGACCAAAAAAGCCCCATTATTTCCGTGAGATTTTTGTTCCCGAAATAGTTTCCTATCAATCCAGGAATCTGTGGGACCCTTGCCCCATAAAAGAAACCATAAAGGACAACAAATATAAGGAACATGTGTGAAGTTTTTATGAAAGGGAGCCAGAGGAGTGCAGCAGTTGAAAAAAAGGCAGCCACTATAAGGGTTCTCTTCAATCCAAAGAAATCCGAAAAAGCACCTCCCAAAAGTCTCCCAACTATACTCATCCCGCCGATGATCCCGAGACCGGTGGCGGCAGTCCCTTTGGGTATACCCATATTTATGGCAAAAGGGACTATATTGATCATAATGAGATGGACCGGAATGGCACAGAACATCCATATAAGGCTCAATATAAAGAATGTTTTGGTCATTATAGCATCCTTAGTGATCCACTCCACCCTCTTCAGCGGGATGGTTTCCTCTTTTGTCGCAGTGTGGACAACTTGTGGCTCCCCATCCAATCCGCTATGAAATTCTTCTTTTCCTAATGGACACAGACCGATATCTTCCGGTTTATCCACCATTGCCAGGGCAACCACAGTTAGAAGAGCCCATAAGAGTCCTCCAATAATGAAATAAGATGTTCGCCAGCCATAATGTAAAATTAAATAATTTGCCAGGGGAGCCGCAATGGGAGGGCCTGCACCAATACCGGAGACTGCGATACCTAAAGCCAACCCCTTCTTCTTTATAAACCACTTTTGAATGATTGAAGTGGGTAGAGCCGTAGTGGCGCCTACACCCAATGATGCGATAAGGTAAAACAGGTAGAATTGCCAGAGCTCCCTAACGATAC
>PFIF01000110.1 GCA_002782605.1 Deltaproteobacteria bacterium CG_4_8_14_3_um_filter_43_13
CCCCTCGGAAATGCAGTAAATTTGAGTTAAATTCATTTTTTCAGCTTTGTAACTATCAGTAATTATTAAGCTAAAATAGTATTGAACAGGCTCGAATAGCCATTCATAATTGGAACTTGATAGTCACCAAGCTATAAGGTGGGGTTTCTTTGTAAGTGGAGATCTAATCACCTTGTTGTTGTCCGAAATGAGTTTGTGGATGGGTACTGGTTAACGATAACTATTAGAATTTTTATGAGAGGGAGTGAAAATGGATTTTTCTTTTACACGTCAACAAGAAATGTTAACAAACATGGTACGGAACTTTGCCGAACAGGATCTTGCTCCGAATGCCTTAAGTCTCGATGAAAAAGGAGAATTTCCCTATGATATAATTAAAAAGATGGCAAAGCTGGGCTTGGTAGGTATTCTTTCCCCGAAAGAATATGGGGGAACAGAGATGGGTCACGTAGCCAGGATGATCGCCATCGAAGAGGTATCAAGGATATACCCTCCTGTAGGGTTTTTCTTTCAAGCTGGCCAACTAGGGATATATATGCTTCAGTTATTCGGGACTGATGAGCAAAAAAAGAAATGGCTTATGCCCCTGTGCAAAGCCGAAAAGGTATCCTGTACCGCTGTCACAGAACAAACAGGCGGATCAGACCCTTCGGGAATGCAGACAACAGCTAAGTTGGTTGGAGATGAATATATTGTAAATGGAAGGAAGGTATTCATTACTTTGGGTGGCGTTGCTGACATCTGTTGTTTTGTTGCAAAGACAGATGATAAATTCAATGCTTTCTTTGTGGAAAAGGGGACTCCTGGTTACGTAATAGGAAGAAAAGAAAACCATACAGGAATGCGATGTATACCTGTAAATGAATTGATCTTTACCGATTGTAAGATTCCTAAATCAAATCTAGTAGGGCAGGAAGGCCGAGGTTTGATAGCAGCATTAACTGCTATTGCTGGTATTGGGAGAACTGGAGCCGCGGGTATCGCCCTTGGTGCCGGAAGGGGATCTTATGAAGCAGCAGTAAAATTCGCAAAAGAAAGAGAGCTCTATGGGAAGCCGATTATCAACCTTCAGGGGCTGCAATTCATGCTAGCGGATATGAACGTTGAGATTGAGGCAGCAAAGTGGCTCTGTTACTATGCAGAATGGCTCCTTGACCAGGGGAAGAGCACTAGGGAAATCAGCAGTGAGATTTCCAGAGCTAAGGTATTTAGCTGTGAAGTGGCCATAAGGACAAATATAAAGGCAATTCAAATATTAGGAGGATATGGTACGACCGCTGAATACCATGTGGTTCGACGTCTAAAAGATAGTATTGAGCTTTTGTCTGCTGGAGGCACTCAAGAGATCATGAGGGTAACTATCGGAAGAAATATTATGGCCTAAAGATTTTTGGTGAGGTAGCGATATGTCATTAGATATAGTTGTTTGTATTAAGCAGGTTCCTGATCCAGAATATTTTTCAAAGATTACCATAGATCCCGTGAAACAGACGATAAGAAGGGAGGGAATCCCAACTATCATCAATCCTCTGGATAAGCATGCTTTGGAAGAAGGTTTGAAAATCAAGGAGAAGTTCTCTGGTAAGGTGACGGCCGTAAGCATGGGCCCCCCAAGCGCCAGGGAGGTGTTGGAAGAGGCTCTAGCTCTGGGTATAGATGATGCAGTACTCTTGTGTGATAGGGCATTTGCCGGGGCAGACACCCTTGCAACAGCCTATCCATTGGCAAGTGGTATAAAGAAATTGGGTAACTTTGATTTGATCCTTTGTGGGAACGAGACAGTGGATGGTGCAACTGGTCAGGTGGGGCCTCAAATTGCTGAACTTTTGGGTATCCCCCATGTAACCTTTGTCAATGAGATAGAATGGGCCAATGAAAGAGACCTGATTGTCAAAAGCACCCTTGAACGGGGTTATATGAAGTTACAGGTTACCCTACCGGTTTTATTATCCGTTGTAAAAGAGATCAACGAGCCAAGGCTGCCCACAGTTCTTGGGATAATGGGGGCAACCGAGAAAGAGATCAAATTCTTCAATGCTAAAGACATTGATGTCCCTGAAGGTACCATAGGTCTCGCTGGGTCACCTACCCGAGTTGCGGATGTATTTGAGCACAAGTCAAAACGGAAGGGAGAAATAATAGAAGGGCTCCCTGAAGATGCTGTCAAAAGGGCAGTAAAAAGGCTTCGCGAACTGAAGGCAATCTGAAAATTCTACCCCTCGATCTAGGAAACAATCCATCTAATATCAATGGACGACTGACAACTATCAACAGAGACTACCAGTATATTGGTTTACAGGAGAATAATATGAAAAGAGGTAACCCGGTTTGGGTATGGACGGAACAGAGAAACAACAGATTAATGGATGTCGGGGTTGAACTCTTGGGAAAGGGGCTGGAACTGTCCGAGAGACTGAACGTAAAATTAGAGACGATACTGATTGGTAATCAAACAAGAAAACTAGCCGATGAACTGATGGCTTATGGTGCAGATACTGTCTATATGATAGAAGATCCAAGGCTACAAACTTACCAGAGTGATGTATACGCTAATGTTCTGGCAGACTTGATTAAAGAGCATAGTCCAGAGATTTTATTAATAGGTGCAACCAATATTGGAATGGATCTGGCACCCAGAGTTGCGGCCAAAGTTGAGACAGGGTTGACTGCCCATTGTGTTGATCTATATATCGATGAAGACAATGGAATTCCATACCTGGCCCAGGTTGTCCCTGGGTGGGGTGGGAATCTAATGGTTAAGATTGTATGTCCTGAAAAAAGACCCCAGATGGCTACGGTAAGACCAGGGGTTTTAGAAAAACCGGCCCGAAATGAATCAAGAAAGGGAGAGATAGTTAAAGTTACACCTGACATAAAGGATGGAGATTTCAAAGTAAAAACGATTGAAATGGTTGAAGAAAAGGCTGTTGGCATACCGATTGAAGAGGCTGATACCGTCGTGGCCGGAGGTTGGGGGTTGTTTTCGGCGGGAGGGTTCAAACCTGTTGAGGAACTTGCAGAGGTCCTTGGGGCTGCGGTGGGAGGAACCAGACCAGCGGTCGACAAAGAATGGATCTCGGACGATCAAATGATTGGGCAGAGCGGAAAAACAATCAACCCTAAGCTCTTTATAAGCGTGGGTGCCTCAGGTGCCATGCACTTTACTACAGGATTCCTAAGATCAAAGGTAATTATGGCCATTGACCAAAATCCCGATGCTCCAATATTTAAGGTGTCTGATATAGGTCTTGTTGGGGATCTTCGAGAGATTTTACCATATCTAATTGAGGAGCTTAAGAAGGTAGTTTGAGTAAGCTTCCCAAGCCGCTGAGAATGCATGGACCAAATCCTGAATGTCTCAAAAGGGTGCGGGAGTTGCAGGAAAGTGATTTTTAAGTGTTAACTAACCAGAAATAAAGGAGAAGATACATGGGCTATGCAGAAGATAAGATCAATGAATTAAAAGAAAAAATAGCCAAAGAAAAGGAGATGGGAGGGGCTAAAAAGGTTGCAAAACAGCATGAATCAGGCAAATTAACGGCTAGAGAAAGATTAGGACTGTTCTTTGATTCTGGCAGCTTCCAAGAGGTAGATATGTTTGTTCGACACC
>PFIF01000147.1:0-3107 GCA_002782605.1 Deltaproteobacteria bacterium CG_4_8_14_3_um_filter_43_13
ACCTTGAACCGTGAACCCCGGAACTTTGAACCTGAATAGTTACAAATAAAATACTTTTTCCATCACTTGAGTGCCTCATCCACTCCTGCCGAGCTAAAGCTTGCCATTTCAGTCATGACCTTGACTGCGGCTTCAATCACGGAGATGGCCATCGCTGCACCAGTTCCCTCCCCCAATCTCATACCGAGATCGAGAATCGGTTCATGTCCGAGCCTCTCAAGCATCCGCTTATGTCCGGCTTCGGAAGAGAGGTGGGAGTAAAATAGATACTCAGCTATCGTTGGCCAAAGTGCCACGGCGATCATGGCACCTGCCGTGGAGATGAAACCATCCACTACGACCGGTATCCGGTGAAAGGCACACCCGATGATCAGACCGGCTATGCCCCCAATCTCGAAACCACCCACCTTGGCAAGGACATCTATGGGGTCTTGAGGGTCAGGCTGGTTTAACCGGATCCCTCTCTCGATGACATCCACCTTTTTCTGGAGTGCCCTATCATCAATGCCGGTACCCCTGCCTGTCACTTCTCTCGCGGACAGACCGGACAATACAGAAAGGATCGCACTGGAGGGGGTGGTGTTGCCTATCCCCATTTCTCCCGTTCCGATAATATCCACTCCCTTTTTTGAATACTCGTCGGCCAGGTCCATACCGACTCTTATTGATCGTAAGGCTTCATCACGTGTCATGGCAGTGCCTGTGGAAAGATTCTTTGTCCCATAGCCTATTTTCTTGATAACAAGCCCTTCTGCAGGTTCAAAGTCATGATCCACACCGATGTCCACAACCACCACTTTAGCTCCCACGTGCCTTGCAAGGACGTTCACAGCAGCTCCTCCGGCAAGCATATTTAAAACCATCTGGATGGTAACCCCATTCGGGAAGGCGCTCACACCCTCCTTCACAACACCATGATCACCGGCAAAGGTAAAGATCACCTTACTGTTGATAGATGGGTTTAAATCTTCCTTAATAGCTGCGTATTTCTGGGCGATACTCTCAAGCTTGCCAAGACTCTCACGCGGTTTCGTAAGGCTATCCAATCTAAGCTTTGCCTGCTTCAAATACTCTTCCTTCAGTGGATGGATGCCGTCTAATATCCTTTGCAAATCTTTCACTATGCGTTTTCCTCCTTCCAACAAACCCCCACAACAACTGATGAAGGCCAGAAATAGGTTGTCGAAAAAATCAATTTTTTAGAATCTCTTTCATCTTTTCGATTATAATAATATTCTGCTCACGTCTCTTCACGGCTATCCGAAGGTAACGGTTCCCAAGTCCATGGAAGGTACTGCAATCTCTTACAAGTATTCCCTCTTTAGCCAGACGGTCTCTAAGCTCCGTGGAGTTTAAGCCGATCCGGCTGTCCATAAAAACAAAGACAAAGTTGGCTGCACTCTCATAGGTCTTAAAACCGGGGATTTCATCCAATGCATTTCTCAAAAACCCCCTTTCCGTTGTTACATATTTCCTTGTATCCTTTATGTAATCCCCATCGCAAAGGGCCTTTGCTGCTGCCCTCTGTCCCAGGGAGCTGACCGTCCAGGGTGGTTTATTCTCCATGATTTTTGCGATACACGACACCCCGGCCATCACATAACCTATCCGAAGCCCCGGAATACCAAAAAACTTGGTCATTGACCTCATGACCATCAGGTTGGGAAACCTGAAGATTTCTTTCTTGAGGGATTCCTCCTCGACAAAATCTATAAAGGCTTCATCAATTACAGCAAGTATGTTTGCTTCTTGGGCGCATGCTATAACCCTACAAAGCTCATCCTTCGGGGTAAGGACGCCTGTCGGGTTTGCCGGATTACAGAGGTAGAAGATGTCAAATTTCTCTCTCATTCGTAAACAGAGACGATCAATACTGACAGAAAAATCGGACTCGGTTTGGAAATGCGAAATCTCAGAACCGGCAATCCTGAGCCCCATCTCATATTCACTGAAGGCAGGAGTAACGATTAAGGCCTTTCTGGGTTTGAATACGATGGGTATCCAGTAGATAAATTCCGTCGAACCGTTCCCCACAAGGATGTTGTCACGACCGATCCCATGGTATTCCGACAACCCTGAGACGAGATCAAAGGAATCGTCATCGGGATAGTTCAAGACAGAATCGGTTTCCTTTACTATCGTTTCCCGCACTGCGGGCGAATAGCCCAGTGGATTTATGTTGGCGCTGAAATCAATAATCCTGTCCTCATCGATCCCGCATCTTCTGGAAACCTCACTGACATTGCCGCCATGTTCGTTCTTCATTATTGTACTATCCACAGGATCACTATGCAGACAACGGCCATCAAGAGGGACGAGGTAAACATGATGGCCCATGCCTTCTTTACATCTTTTTTATCTATCTCCTTCAGTCTGTCGCCAATAGTGGGCTTGTAGGTAATATTTCCGAAGTAACTGATTTTGCCGCCGAACTGTATGCCAAGAGCCCCGGCCGCGGCCGCTTCTGGTATGCCGCTGTTGGGACTTGGATGGTTTTTGCCGTCCCTCCGTATAATCCTCCAGGAACCCCGCCAGTTAAACCCCCTTAGAGATTCCTTCTCTAACGGGGTAAACCTCAAGATGAAAGAGGCTATCACTATAATAAATCCGGTGATCCTTGCAGGTACCCAATTAAGGACATCGTCCATCTTTGCGGAAAAACAGCCGATGTCCATGTATCTGGCATTTCTATATCCCACCATGGAGTCGAGGGTATTGACTGACTTATAGGCCATGGCAAGTGGGACACCACCAACGGTCAAATAGAACATTGGAGCTACAATACCGTCCGAGAGGTTTTCTGAGACCGTCTCAATAACAGCCCGGAGGATCCCCGCCTCATCTAAATTCTCTGTATCCCTCCCCACGATCATGGAGAGGTTCTTCCTTGCCCCTTCCATATCTTCGCATCTCAGGGCGACGATAACAGCCTTGCTCTCCTTATAGAGAGACCTGGTAGCGAGGGTCAGGGAGGCAAGCATGGCCGTGGTGATCATGCCGCATAAGGCACCGAAAGAGAAAGAGACCTCTGTTATCCCATAGGTTAGGAAAAAAGTGGGGATAACGACCGAAAACCACAGGACTATCCCCCTTTTTTTCTCCGAGGC
>PFIF01000147.1:3125-3479 GCA_002782605.1 Deltaproteobacteria bacterium CG_4_8_14_3_um_filter_43_13
GATCTTCCCCTCGACGAACCTCGTCCACCTCCCGACAATGACCACAGGATGGGGGAACCAGCGAGGATCGCCGACGAGGATGTCAATGATGTAAGCGCCAAAGAAAATCGTTGGCGTCATTATAGCTCCTGATTCGTTTCAAACATACCCAACCCCAACCTGTCGGCCTAAAAAGTAATCTTGACCCCGCCATAGACACCGATGCCGGGTTCGCCGTATTGATATATGGATTGGTAGTTTTTATCGGTCAGGTTATCCACCCTTCCGAAGACCTGAAGCCGTTTGGTGGCTTCATAAGACGCCGCTAAGTTCACAAGGGTATAATCAGGCATTTCGAGGGTATTGGCAGTGTTT
>PFIF01000084.1 GCA_002782605.1 Deltaproteobacteria bacterium CG_4_8_14_3_um_filter_43_13
AGAAGAAAAACCTATCCTAAAACTGAATTATTGAACAGGCTCTATTAGAATTATTGCATATGAAATGCCTTTAAGGAAAATTGGCAAGCGAAATGAATCTATTGATCTATTGGGTTTTGATGAAAATCAAAAACCTTATATAATTGAATTAAAAAAGCCAACCGCAAATGATAGTATAGATAAAATTATTGACCAAATAAATAGTTATGCAGATTGCTTTGATACTATCAGAGATAATGTTCAAAGGGAAGTTCGAGAGCGCTATTTGTGGAAAGCTTTTCAATTTTCGAAAGGAATAGGTAAAATAATTCTTTCGAGCCGATCGTTTTTCAATGGCAAACAGATTAAGTCTTTTAAAGAAATAGGTATTTATGTTTGTTCTTTTTCTGGGCTAAAGGAGAATTTTAACAATATAAATATCCTCGGTAAATGCGGTTCTAAGGGCGTTGTAAGATTGAAAATAGAAAATAGATAGGTTTTTAACAAAATGAATTTTAAAATCCACCGCGGCACCCAAGAAATCGGAGGCTCATGTGTTGAAGTATGGACAGATGAGACCCGCATTGTAATTGATATCGGAATGCCTCTGGTTGAAAAGGATGGCTCTGAATTCGATTTTGGAAAATACCACCATTTTCAGACGGATGAATTGGTGCGTAAGGGAATTCTGCCTGACATTAAAGGGTTTTACCAGAACGAACAACTGGGAATCGACGGCATTCTGCTTTCGCACGCTCATGTTGACCATTATGGTTTTGGCAGGTATTTGCATCCTGACATCTGCTATTACCTCGGTGCACCCACACATAAACTCATTAACCTGACCTGCTTGTTTACACCTCAGCAGAACAATATCAAGAACTGGACATATTTTGAGAAGTCAAAAGCATTCTTCATTGGGAACATCAAGATAACACCGTTTTGGATGGATCACTCAGCTTTTGATGCCTACGCTTTTTTGCTGGAGGCTGAAGGCAAATCCATTTTCTATTCAGGTGATTTTCGAGGACATGGAAGGAAAAGTGGAGCCTTTAAATGGTTTACGCATAATGCTCCGCAGAGTGTTGACTATTTATTACTCGAAGGTACTCAAATAGAAAGAAATGCGCACAAAGATAAGACTGAAAGGGAGATCGAAAATGAGCTGATAGCGATATTTTCTGAAAAGGGTAAAATAAATTTAGTTTACTCTTCAGGACAAAACATTGACCGGCTTGTTTCAGTCTACAAGGCGTGCAAGCAAACAGGAAAGACATTTGCAATAGACGTTTATATCGCTTGCATTCTGAAAGAACTCTCAAACTATGCTTCTATCCCCTATCCATCTAGGAATTTTAAAGAGGTCCGAGTATTTTTCCCGCATTATCTTTGCAACCGTATATCGTCTCAGAATGACGCCAATCTTTTGTATCAATTCCAATCTTTTAAGATAACCAAAGAACAGATAAGTGAAGAAAAGGGAAATGTTGTGATGCTTGTGCGGTCATCCATGAAATTTGATCTGGATCATATTAAAGGCATTGAAGGTGGTAATATAATTTATTCAATGTGGGAAGGATATTTGCGTCAGGAAAGCACAAAAATATTTCTTGAATACTTGAAAGGCAGGCAATTTAAGATAATGAAAATCCATACAAGCGGGCACGCTGACATAGAAACACTATCTCAAATGGCTGATGCCATTAAACCAAAGAAGATTGTTCCAATCCATACATTCAGAGGGAACGAATATCAAAAGCATTTCAATTATCAGATAGCTCAAGTCAAGGATGGTGAAACCGTCACAATATGAAACATCAAGTGCCCACCACCTCGGTTATAGTGAGATTGAGAAGGCGAAATCTATCGGAAAATTATGGAGAGGTGGAAAATGAATATTGCAGAGAAATACTTTAAAAGACAGCTTGCTTCTGAGGAATTCAGACGCTCATTTCTAGAGGAGAAAGTGAAGCTGGATATCGAATATAAATTAGAAGAACTCAGAAGAGATATCCAAACCCACAAGAGCCCTGAAGAGCTTATCAAAAAGGTTGACTCAATAGAACAATACGTCATGTCTGTGTAAATGCAGATTACCGCCTGCAACGGACGGCTAACAGAGTGCTTGAGGTTGAGACCCATTGGCTGGCTCCTTCTCAGGTACTTGAACTGTTAGACGACATGTTGAGAAATATATGATTATTATAAAGATCAAGATGCAGTGGTTTGAAGATCTATTTATTATTACTGCTGCCAACCCCCGAAACGTTATCTGCTTAGTAGTGGCTGCTTATCCCCCCCCCTTCGGGGCGTAAAAAACGTTTGCTAAACATCAGAAAAGTGATATAATACGAATGTAAGAAAATCAAATTAGGAGATAATGTATGATTACCCAATTAAGGAGCAGGTCGCAGATAACCTTACCAAGGGAGATTGTAAAAAAGATGAAATTACAGAAAGGCGATAATCTGGACGTCATTGTGGACGATGACAAGATTATTATCAAACCTGTTCTTGTAATTGATAGATCTCAGACTTGGTTCTGGTCGAAGGAATGGCAGGCGATGGAGAAGGAAGCGGATGAGGATATTAAACATGGTAGGGTGCAGAAGGCCAGAAGCGTGAAAGAATTAATAGAAAAGCTGGATTCATAAGCAATGGAGTTTATTTTTACCGACAGGTTTAAGAAATCTTATAAAAAGCTCTCCAAAGATGAACAAAAGGCACTACACAAAAAACTCAGCTTGATGAGTAGGAACACACATCACCCCTCACTAAGAACCAAGAAGGTTCAAGGAACAAACGATATTTTTGAATGCAGCGTGAGTATGTCAATTCGGATGACCTGGAAGTACGACAGAGAATCGATAGTATTGCGTGTTGTCGGAAAGCATGATGAGGTTTTGAAAAATCCATAATAAGAAATGCAGCCACCACCGGCAGACAACAGCGGCACAAATGCATTCTGCAAAAACCTGATGGCTTCGTCTGTGCCGCGCCCGGTTAAAAGAAAAGAGCGATTTCATGGTTGAGATAGATTGGAGAAAGTTTGCCACAGAATGTATGCGTGAAGAGTCATTGTATTCAATTCCAGTCAAGGCTGTTTGATGGGCTTATACAGATGAAAATCCGACAACAAACAACTAACATTACCAGGACTTGAAAGGAGGTATTTATCATGGCAGAAAAAAAAGTGGGTGAGGTGATTAAATTTTTTGCAAAACCCAGTGTAGCTGCGATAAAGATAACCGAAGGCACTCTAACTGTCGGAGATACGATACTCATTAAAGGGCACACTACAGATTTCCAAGATGAGGTTAAGACGATGCAAATCGACAATGTGCCGGTGGAAAAAGCGGAAGCAGGGCAACTTATTGGAATCAAGGTCAAAGACAGAGTGAGAGAAGGTGACACAGTTTACAAGGCTGTGGAAGAAGGTTAACCTCTTGCATTCTTGTTGTCTCATTCGAGCCTGTTCAATACTATTTTAGCTTAATAATTACTGATAGTTACAAAGCTGAAAAAATGAATTT
>PFIF01000075.1 GCA_002782605.1 Deltaproteobacteria bacterium CG_4_8_14_3_um_filter_43_13
AGGGGGTCCCTTTCTCTACAACTATTGAATTTTTCATGTTTAAGATTCCCCTTATAATGGTTCAGGTCGCCCCTGTTGCCACTCTGCTTTCCTCTGTCATAACCTTAGGGATACTGTCTAAAAACAGTGAGATTACAGCTATTATGACAGGCGGGGTAAGCATATATAGGATTATTGTTCCTGTCATAGGGATATCCATGCTGGTCAGTATTGGTTCTCTGGTAGGCAATGAGTCTATTTTACCCTATACAAATCAGAGGATCAAATATATTGAAAGTACCGGATTAGAAAAAAAGAAACCGCGTGGTTCTTTTAAACAAAACAGGATTCTGTACAGAAGCAACAGCTCCATCTACAATATCAACATATTCGATCCCAAAAAAAACACCCTCCAAGGTATAACCATCTACTATTTTGACAAAGATTTCAATCTGATTAGGCGTATAGACGCAAATACAGCTAGATGGATCAATAAGAAATGGTATTTCTATGACATTTGTTCCAGAAACTTTGAGAATGGAGGAGAAGTCGGAATGGAAAGGTGGTATGAAAAAATAATTCCTATCTCAGAGACTCCTGACGACTTTAAGATTGTAGAAAAGAGTGCCGATGAGATGAGTTACACTGAACTTAAAGGCTATATTAAAAAGATTAAAGCCGAAGGCTACGATGCTACAAAATATCTGGTTGATATGCATGCAAAGCTGGCTTTCCCTTTTGCGGGCATTATAATGCCGCTTTTTGGGATACCCTTTGCTCTAAGAACAGGAAGGGAGAGAGGAATCATTAGCGGGATTGGGATTAGCATAATAATAAGCTTTGGTTATTGGGTTATACTGTCAATTGCCCTTTCTTTAGGGCACAATGCGACTCTACCCCCAATAGTTTCTGCATGGATATCCAATTTTATCTTCTTGATGGTTGGAATCTATATGCTTTTGAATGTAAGATAATCAGGGATTTTATTTAGTTACCTGATTGCTGACCGCTAAACTTCCTTAATTCAATTTCTTCAACTCTTTCTTAGCTACCTTAGCCTCATTAGAGCCTGGATGATCCTTGATGACCTTTTGGAGCAACAGCCTGGCGCTGGTTTTGTCACCCAATCTGTAAAAGGCCAAACCCTGTTTTAATAGGGCACTGGGAGCCTTGTTACCCCTGGGATATTTCCTTAAAACCTCTTCAAATTCCAGTATAGCCTCTCTGTACTTTTTTTCTATAAAGAAGGATTCCGCAATCCAGTACTGGGCATTATCGGAATACTCGGTATCAGGAAATACCCTTAGATATTTTCGAAACCCTGTTCTAGCTGTATTTATATCCCCTTTCTTAAAGTCATTGTATGCCTTCTGGTACAACTCCTCACTGGTTGGTCTCTTGGTTTCGGGTGACTCTTTCTCCTCACTGTGTTTGGAAGTTCCCTCCTTAGGGGGAGTTTCTCCAGTAGAAGGGGCGCTTTCAGAGACCAAAAATCCCTCCAGAAAAAGGAGACGCTTCTCCAATCCAGACAATTTTGCTTCAATGGTCTTTATTTCAGATTCATACCCCTTTTTTAAAGAGGTATTTTCTCTGTTTTGTTTATCTAAAAGATAACCGTATTCTTCAATCTTTCCTCCCAGAGATCGAATCTGAACCTGTAAGTTATCCAGTCTTGCGCTTGCATCAGCCTGATTCTTCCTCACAGGGCTTATAGATTCCTTAATATTGCCTTCGAGTCCTGTAATTCTATCCTCAATTTCTTTAATATTACCTTTGAGTCCTGTAATTCTATCCTCAATTTCGCGTATTTTTTTCTCATTTTTCTTCAGCAGGTTAAGAGACTGCTCAGTATCCCTTTTTATATCCTTTTTTAAACCAGAGATCTGCGCGTTTAAGCTGTTTAAATCATATTGAATGCCAACAACATCCTTTGTAGAGGCGCATCCATTCAAGAAGGATATAAGAGATACCGAAATCAAAAATAAAATCGGTCTCCATAATGGAAATAACAGGGATTTACAGGCATTACTAACCAAGACCCTCTCCTAACAAATGAACCAAACCCTCCGGGGAATGGAACCCTTAAAAGGGCATCACTAAAGTTTAATCTGAAACTATTTTGTATCCGTTCACTGTTTACGGTTTGCAGTTAACAGTTGGCAAAAATGCTTCAAGCTTTATATAAACAGCAGGCTCAAGCCTGCTGTTGTAATTAAACCTTGAACTTTAAACTGAGAACCGTGAACTGTTACTCTATTTTAAAGTGCGCCCTTCTATTCTTTGCCCACGCATCCTCATTGTGTCCTGGATCCAGGGGTTTCTCCTCGCCATAACTGATAGTGGAAATCCTGGAAGCCTCAACTCCAGCAGTGACCAAGTACTTCATAGCACTGTTTGATCTTCTCTCCCCCAAAGCCATATTATACTCATTGGATCCACGTTCATCACAGTGCCCCTCGATCTTGATTTTCAAATCAGTATGACCCTGAAGCCAGGAAGACTTTTTTGCCAATATCTCTCTTGCTTCATTGGTGAGGGAGAATTGGTCAAAATCGAAGTGAATATCCGTATTCTCAAATTCTTCTCTAACTGATGCTTCTCTCTTGGCAGCATCTTCTTTCCTGGCAGCCTCTTCTTTAATAGCAGCCTCTTCTTTAATAGCAGCCTCTTCTTTAATGGCAGCCTCTTCTCTTTCTCTCTGTTTCTTAAGCTCTTCTTCTCTCAGCTGCGCCTCTGTTGCTGCCTTATCGGCCTCCTCTGATTTCAGAGGCTGGGAAACCTTTGGTTCTCCCTTTAACTCTTCCTTTACTTTTTCCTCGGCCTTGGCTGCTTCTTCTCTCTTCTCAATCCCTTCCCCAATAACCGCCTTTTTTGTACAGGCATTTAAAAACAAGGAAAAGGAAACTATTAAACCAAAAACCAACAAATAAACCGACAACCTTTTAACCATTTTTCATTACCTCCTTTTGTTGATGAACTCGTAAAAAGTCGCTTTTCCCTCCCCTGGCGGGAGGGAATAAAAGGGAGGGGGATTCTAACACATAGAAATCACTATGCATATCCACCCTCACCCCCGCCCTCTCCCGTCAAGGGAGAGGGCGTTTTGACTTTTTACGAAGCCATCTTTGTTAAATAAAAAACAAGTTTCCTATAACAGTCATCTTATACCACTCACTGGAGTCTAGGGGACCAGCACGGATTCAATTGGTTGCCCTTGAATGCCCCAATCTGCCTTTGCCCACTTCCATCAGCCCTCATTATATACATCCTTTTATTTCCTCCTCTGGTAGAGGTAAAGGTTAAAAATCTCCCATTTGGAGACCATGATGGGTATTCATTGTCCCCTGAGTTTGATGTAAGTCTCTTAACATCCGTTCCATCGGGATTCATTGTATATATATCAAAGTGTCCCTCTGCCAAGGAAGAAAATGCAATTTTGTCACCTTTTGGAGACCATTTTGGAGAAACACTGTAGTTCGTGTGGAAGGTGAGTCTCTTCACATTTTCCCCCTGAGGATTCATAACGTAAATA
>PFIF01000219.1 GCA_002782605.1 Deltaproteobacteria bacterium CG_4_8_14_3_um_filter_43_13
ATCATTTGGTTCTTTTCCTAAATTTTTGTAGACTTTAGTTACTTGTTCTAACGCTTTTTCTTTCTTCTCATTGTAAACCCCTTTTTTTTCATGAATAAACACCACGTCTTTTTGGTCGCCAATTATGCTATCCTCTGTCACCACTCCATCCTTATAGGTGACTGTTCGTTGATCTATTTTACCACCTTTTATTATTATCTTATTCTTTGAATCATAAACAGCTTTATCATCCGCATTGGCATCACGAATTGTCAAACTGTATGACCCATCTTTCTTAAGTTCTACCTTTGTAACAATAGCAACATGTCCTGTATCACCAATATTAGGCATAACAAGAACTGCCCCTTCCCTTGGCAATTCGTTTATCTCATAGTCCAAATCTTTCAACACCTTTGGCATATTGGCTGCATATTCGTAAGATATGCCTTGCAAATCAACCCGATTTGCCTTAACAAAGTCAACGCACTGCCCGTAACCTATTCGAGACTCGGCACCTATTTTGCCAAATATTTTGTAATTATCAACAACCGCGATAGAGCCAGATTCGTTCGGGCCTGCGTAACTATTGCGCAAAGACAAGACAAAGACACAGCAAGCTATAGTAAGAAATATTTTGATGAACCTCATAATCCTCCCTCCTTCCTCCTCACCCCTCAGGTGAGCATGGAAATGTCAACTAATTTACAAATGGATGTCCCTCATACCCCCTAAAACAGGAGGAGCACTTTACCCTTAAAAAAAAGGGGGAGTCAATTGTATATGAGGATAAGGGGTCAATTGTATTTTACGACATACATCGTGCGCGAATGAAGAAATCAAGAATGCGATGGACCGTTGATGGCGGGCAGACTGTTCTCACCCTTCGATCCCTGATTTTGAGCAATCGCTGGGAGAAGTTTTGGGCATACTTCTTCAGCCTTCATTTTCCCGAGTTCGGCACGTAATATCAGGCGTACACCCCTTATAACTTCTGCCTGTAATAAAAATATGGGTAGTGTCCCAATACTGCACAATACTGCATCATAATTTTGATCTTTCAAAGGGAGAGATATAATCCCCCCGGAAGAAAGGGCTGTATTTCCTAATATCCTCTTTGGCTTCTGGTTTACTACTTTTTAACCAAAGTGTAATGGAGACTATCAGGGGTTTCCAATAACCAAAGAGCAGGGAATAGGCAAAGAACAGTTCCCACCAATCCACCTATATTTAGTTGATTTCGGGAGAGAGTCGTAGTGAAAGGTTCATATCCTTCTTTTTCCAGGCGGATAGTGGGGGCGCTTTCATACCACCATCTTCCCTTAACTATCACACTGCCTGGTGTTTTCCCTACACGTTGTTCATTAATATAAATCGTCGCATCAGAGGGAGTCGAGGTTATCAAGATTGGTTTTTCCCCAGCATAAGCAATGCCGGAATAAAAAGTGGTGAAGAAAACAAAAAAGCTTACCAGAAAACAGATTAATTTTATAACTCGACCTTTTTTGTACACTTTCATAACTCCTCCTCTTAAATGAGATTTGACAAAACGCCTTTGTCAGGTTGAGAATGCACTACATTAGCTTAGCTCAAAACATTCCTCCCATTGCCCTAAAAGCTAGGGAACTTCTTTACTCTTCTGCCTTCGAGAAAACCAGAAATCGTGGTTCTCTAATGGATCGTAATAACGGAGTTGGCCTTTTATAGATATGAGGGAATAATTTGAAGGGTTGCTAGCATTTTCTCGCATGAGCCGATCTGCACTCATCATCCAACCTAACAAAAATCCATGTTTCTGAAAGGCTTGAAGCGCATAATTTGAACAGGAAGGGTACATGGGACACCTGTCTCCTCCGGCAGGTGAGATAACCTTTTGGTAAAATTTGATCGTCTCCACCATTACTTTTGTAGCTGAGGGGGTATCCTCTTTCTCCTCGGCTTTACAACTCCCAATCCTTATCGTAGTTAGGTATGAGAAGCAGAGCAGAAAGATGATTGAAATGATTATCTTCTGCACAGGCGGTCTTTTACCAAAAATTGACATAAAACCTTTGAACCGGGAGGATAAATTGTTGCTCTTTTCTCCAGGTTAATGTAGGGTATCCCCTCTAGAATCTAAAAGTAATTACAGCTAAGCCAAAGACCTTCTCTCCCTGGGGATTGCGTGCGGTTGGTTCCATCTTGTATTTCTCCCGGAGTTTCTCAATATAGTTATCCCTTATTCTCCGGTTATATTGATGAGCACTGGCAATCCCTCCAAAGATGTTACCTCCGTACCAGCCTATTTCAATAAGGGAGATTATGCCTCCCCAGATGTCATTATCGTTATCAAAAGCCTGGATTGCGGCAGCGATAAATAAGCCGTTAATAATCAGGGCTACTACTCCGTTACCTACCTTTCCTGCATAGATCTGTCCACTTCCAGGTACAATTGCTGATAAAATTCCTGCTAATCTGGGTGACCGCTGAGGGAGATCTGAAATTTGACCAATATCTTGGGAAAGCCCTTTTGCAGTGATGGAATAGTCAGTAGAAGGTCCAATTTGTTCCAACTCTCCTCTGGCAACTAGGTAATCTTTATTATATAAGTATGCCCATGCCAACTTAAATCTCGCCTCAGGAACAAACTCATCTGTGGGGTAACTCTTTAGGAAAGCCCTATAAAACTTTATTGCTTTATCGTAATCCCTCTGAAGAAAAACAGTCTCACCAAGTTCAAAGGAGGCAGTTTTCCCCTCCTCCTGTCCCAAATATTCATCAGCCACCTTTTGGAAACTGGCGATAGCTTCGTCCCATTTCTCATCTTTCTTATAGGCAAATCCGATTTTCAGTTTGGCCTTCTTGGCCAAAGGATGGCAAGGGGCCAGAAAAATCACCCTTCTATATTCCCTTATCGCATTGAGATAATCCTGGATTTCATAAAGATGCTCGGCAAAGATGAAAACCTTTTCTGGATCACTACATAGGTCTCTTTCATCTATAGCCAAAACAGGTGCTGTTAACCCCAAGATAATCAAAAAGAAAAGGCCTTTCCAACCTATTGATTTTATTGAGTTTAGATTTGCCATAATTGCCGATTTTGGGGGTTTGCAGGGGAGTCAAATTTCCCCAGTGCTATAGGCTATAACAAAATCAACACTTATTGTCAATATATTTTTTCTACAATCCACTCTCTTAGACCGTTTCAATTCTCCCTTTTTACGGCTAAAGTTAACAAAGCAAAAGGGGCGTGGTAGATGGATCGCATAGGTAAAAGAGTTGGGGTTCGTATTCAGCAGATAAGAAAATCGCAGAATCTTACCCAGGCGAAGCTTGCCGAAAAAACAGACTTGAGTGAGAACTTTATCGGATCGATAGAGAGGGGAGTCAGAATTCCTTCCCTTGGGGCTTTGGAAAAAATCTCGCAGGCATTGAGGGTCAAGATGAAAGATTTATTTGATTTCCCTGAGGAGGGATACTACCCTGGCATATATGAAAAAATGGTAACCAGCTTAGACGGATTTATTAAGGAAAGATCGGCAGATGAGGTGGAGTTAATCCTGGATATTGCCAA
>PFIF01000143.1 GCA_002782605.1 Deltaproteobacteria bacterium CG_4_8_14_3_um_filter_43_13
ATTCTTCACCCCCACCCTGCCCCTCCCCCATCAAGGGGGAGGGAATATTTAATTCAAGATTTTATAGTAAAGAGGCACCTATATGTCAATAAATAGTTAGCGCACAATTTACGGTAATGTCAAGTATTTTGTGTCAGATTTACGGACATATTGACAAAAACCACAGGCTTTGTTACATTGGATGGAAAAATATAGAAGGTTTTGCATAAAAGCAGCCAGGGAGAGAGCGAAATCCTGGTACAATAACACGTTTATAACGAAAGGGGGTAGAAATGGAAAGGAAATTCTGGAATGAAGAAATGGAGACAATGCCTCTAGATAAACTGAAGAGTCTACAGGGAAGGAGGCTTCAGTCTGTTGTGGCCCGCGCCTATGAGCATAGTAGAGTATATAAACGGAAATTTGATGAGGCTGGGGTTAAACCATCGGACATAAATACTCTAGAAGACATAGTGAAGCTTCCCTTGACAGATGATGTGGAGGACATACGCAATGCTCCTTTTGAGGATAAACTCTCCGTTCCTTTGAGTGAAGTCAAGATGTATCACTCCACATCAGGAACAACCACAGGAATTCCCGAACCCATTCCCTATAGCGCAAGAGATATAAAGGCTTTTTTTGAGGGTGAAGCCCGTGGTAGGTGGACAATTGGAGCAAGACCAGATGATGTGGTTCAGGTTCTTACGGGTTTTGACTGTTGCCACCGAGGATATGTGGAGATGGGGGCTACCTGTCTCTTGCTCAGCGCTGGAAGAGGATTTGTAGATAAGCAGATCAGTCTTACCCAGACTGCTGGTGTTACCATTATCGAACACATGCCCAGTCTGATGATCAATTACTTTGAAAGGGCAAAGGAGTTGGGCTTCGATGTAGCAAAGAGCAAACTCAGACTTGTAAGTGGTGTAGGAGAGGCATGGGCTGAAACCTATAAGAAAAAGATGGAAACCAAGTATGGGATACCTTTCACAACCCTCTGGGGTTCAGTAGAACTAGGTGTAGCCGCTGCTCAATGTGAGAAGAGATGTGGAATGCATATATTTTCAGACCTAATTTATCTCGAAATCCTGGATCCGGAAACGGGGACCCCCCTTCCTGATGGTGAGGAAGGCGAGATTGTAGTTACTGCCCTTCTTATGAACGAGGCATTCCCGTTAATAAGGTATAAGGTCGGTGATGTATCACAGATATATCCATACGAGCCGTGTGCCTGTGGGAGGACCCATCCGAGGATGGCCCCGGTAAAAGGGAGAATTTCACAGATAGTAAAGATAGCAGGAAAGAAGGTGATGCCCCTGGATATAGAGGAGGTGATGGCCAGTACCGAAGGTTTGGCAGAGAACTATCAGATAGTCATTGATAAACCAGGGGAACTGGATAGGCTGAAGGTGAAGATGGAATACCAATCAGGCATCAAGGATATGAATGCCTTGAGGAGTCGCGTCGAAGAGGTCATTCATCAAAATTTAGGTGTGGAGAGTGAAGTAGATCTATTGGAAAGAGGCTCTATTGTATCCGATACCTATAAGGCCCAACGTATCATTAAGACATATTAAGAAAGTAGGGGGCGATTCGCTAATCGGCCCCCACGTGTCTGATCTAAATCTTGCTACTATGAGCCATCATTTTTCATTATATGTCTTTACCACCCGCGTTGCCTTGAACTTTTCGCGGCCTAACGTTCCTATTGGGATAAGTTCTACATCACTTTCTACACCTAGATCCTTATCAAAGGCATCCTCCACCTTTCTCTTTAATGCCTTTTGGTCTTTGGCCTCAGGTTTATACTCCATCTTCACCTTCAGTACTTCCAACTCCCCGGGTTTGTCCACGATTATCTGGTAATCGCTTGCCAATTCAGGGATAACAGCTATTATCTCCTCAACGTCTATAGGAAGGATGTTTTCCCCTTTCACCTTAGTGATCTGAACCGCCCTGCCTCTGACCATGGACATCCTGGGATGGGTTCTGCCACATGAACATGGTTCATAAGGGAGTATTTTGGTGACATCACCAGTGCGATACCTGATTATAGGTGTAGCCTCAGGCCATAAGAGGGTTATTACCAGTTCTCCCTCCTGACCAGGACTCAAAACCTCTTCCGTTTCCGGGTCAATGATCTCCGTTATAACCAGGTCTAAGAAGGTATGCAAACCCTTCCCTGATTCACACTGAGCGCCAATAAGACCCGCGTCAACTGATCCATAAAGAGTCCTAAAGATGACATCATATTCGGCCTCGACCCTCCTCTTATATGCCTCGGCCCAACCTTCTCCCAGTGCCGAGATGAGTCGAATACTGCCGTTCTTGATGTCGTACCCCATCTCTGTTGCTCTTTCAAAATACTTTAGTACCAGGCTTGGTAAATATTCGAGTACTGAAACGCCCACCATCTGGCCAAGTCTTATTTGATTATCCAACACGCCCCTTCCGGCACTAAATGCCATGACCATTGCACCAAGGTGCTGATAACCCATTTGACAGCATGGAAAGCCAGTCAGGACATGGACTACATCAGACGGCCTGGTCCCTAACGTCCACCTTGCCCTTGCCTCCGCATCCATGAGGTTCTTCCAATCTGTACCGCTCCAGAGGACGGCCATGGGAACTCCTGTAGTGCCGGAGCTTGATTCCAGATATTTTACCTCTTCCATGGGTACAGCCAGCCTATCCGGTATCGGTGCCTTGCGAAAGTCCTCGGAAGAACGGATCAAAGGCAGCTTTTGAAGATCATCTAACGTATTGATGTTTTGGGGTTTTACGCCTGCATCATCGAATTTCTGCCTGTAGAACCTGGTCTTTTCATATGCACGGCTCACTGTCTCCTGGAGACGTTTTTCCTGCAGTTTCCTCAAGTTGTCTAAAGACATTGTCTCCAACTCTTCGTCCCAGTATTTCCTTTCTTTTGCCATGGTACAACCTCCTTCCTCTTTAGAGGAGAACCTTAATTTTCGTCAGACCCTTTCTGTCACTAATCTCTACGGCCGCCTGACATCCTGAAGTTCCACTCCGGGTTCAGATAGCGTTCTTTTAGATACTGTTCCTTTAATTGGTGTTCTTGATGGTTAAGATTCCCCTTTCTCAATTCTATCCCCAATCCCTTTTGAAAACCATCAATAAATATCCCTTGCAGTTCAAAGGAGTCTATGTCTTTACCTGCCTGGTCATTCACCGAAGTTATATTTCTAGACAGGTAATCCACTACCTCTCTCTTTAATCCCTTAAACACCATGATCTCAGAGAGTTTTTGGGCATCAAATCCAATTAAAATAGAACCATGCTGTAGAAAAGCACCGTTAACCCGTCGTTGATAACTCCCGCAAATCCCTCGATCTTTTCCTCGGGAAATATCCTTTTTGAGCCACGAAGGGAGTCTGCTAACTCAAACGGTTGTTCCTTGTATAGATATATCGTAACAGTTCACAGGGGTCAGGGATCAGTTGCCAGACACGGCTTTTCTCAAAGACATCCATGGGCTATTTAGTTCTCGCATAATCTCCAATTAT
>PFIF01000149.1 GCA_002782605.1 Deltaproteobacteria bacterium CG_4_8_14_3_um_filter_43_13
TCCATCAGAGAGATTGCAGAAGGGGCAATGAAGATGGGCTACGAGTACGTGGCCATTACTGATCACTCCCAGTCCTTAGGGGTTGCGGGAGGGGTCAGTATTGATACCCTGATAGCCAAGATAGAAGAGACTAAAAAGGTCAATCGTGAACTTTCGAGGATCCGGGTCCTTTGTGGGACAGAGGTTGACATCCGTCTCGATGGCACCCTTGACTATCCGGAAGATGTCCTTTCAAGGCTCGATCTGGTTATAGCATCTATCCATTCCGGATTCAAGAGGAGCAGGGAGGAACAGACTGAGAGGATTATTCGTGCCATGAGAAACCCTCATGTGCACATCATCGGTCATCTGACAGGAAGGCTTTTAAGGGAACGTGAGGGATATGAGGTCAACATGGATGAGATTCTGAAGGTTTCCGTGGAGACCGGAACAGCCCTTGAGATCAACGCCTATCCCCAGAGACTAGATATGAGCGACATTGGGTGCAGGCGGGCCAAGGAACTGGGGGCAAAGGTTGTTATCAATACCGATGCCCATGTACTCCATCAGTTTGACTATATGGAATTGGGGGTAGGCGTTGCCAGGAGGGGATGGCTTGAGAAGGAGGATGTTCTGAATACCCTCGATGTAGAGTCTTTTCTGAAAGCGATACGCAAAAAATAAGCTCTCCGTTTCACTGCTTTCTGCCCAGCCCTTTCGAAGAACCGGTAACTCTAATGGTAAGTCCTGACAACTTATTGTACTGGCTGGAAGGCCATAACTATTATCAAAGCGCTCCAGCGGACGCAACAAGAGCCGCGCGGCCCAAGAGCGCTAACGTTGAGCCTGTAGAACAAGTATTAAGAATAAAGGAGAGAGGAAATTTTACGATGAAAAAGGATAAAATTATTCCAGACTTTAAGAATGAAGATGAGGAGAGAGAGTTCTGGGCAACTCATTCTCCACTTGATTATTTTAATATTAAAGATTTCAAGAGGGCTTCTTTCCCCAAACTAAAGCCGTCGGTAAAGTCGATCTCCATTCGACTTCCAGAGGATATGCTGGCGGAACTAAAGACCCTTGCAAACAAAAAGGATGTGCCTTACCAGAGCTTGGCAAAGATTTACCTTGCGAGACAAATTTCTTTAGAGCGTGGATCTCTACATACGGCTTCCAAAAAGAGGGGGCAGAAAGTTCATGCCCAACATCAGCATGAACAAGGACGCTCATAAACTCGCGCCTGTTATGCACAGCATTCTCCCCTCGCTCCGCTCGGGAGGAATGTGAAGCTGAGCCTGTAGAATAAGTACACTATTGAGATTTTTCCGTAAATATTCAGGATAACATTTTCCTTTCCGTTTTCCAAGGTGTCGCACTTCATTATTGAACTGACGTAAAATCTAAAAAGGAGGACAGTATGAGCAATCCACTCTGGAAGCCATCAGAAGAGAGGAAGAGGAACGCCAATATAACAAGGTTTATAGATGCTGTTAATAAGCGTTATGGGAAAGGCTTTCGCTCTTATGACGAACTTTATGATTGGTCGATAAATAATATATCTGATTTTTGGGGCTGTGTTTGGGATTTCTGTGAGATCAGGGCTTCCAGGGATTATGACGTTGTTGTTGATGACCCTGGTAAAATGCCCGGGACAAAGTGGTTTACTGGCGCAAGGCTTAATTTTGCTGAAAATCTCCTCAGATATAGGGATGAACACACAGCTTTTGTATTTAAGGGAGAGACTCAAAAATCAGCAAAAATGAGTTACGCTGAGCTTTATGACTCTGTGGCGCGTCTGGCAAAATCGCTTCGAGAGATGGGAGTTACTCATGGGGATCGAATAGTTGCATACATGCCCAATATGATAGAGACTGCTGTTGCCATGCTTGCCGCTACCAGTATTGGCGCTGAATGGGCTTCCTGTGCCACTGATATCGGTCCAGGAGCGGCTTTAGATCGCTTTGGTCAAATAGAGCCAAAGGTTTTGTTCACTGCTGATGGATACTTTTATAAAGGGAAGGCTTTTAGTTCTCTTTCCAATGCGGCTGAGATTGCAAAAGGAATACCTTCAATTGAAAAGGTTATAGTAACTTGTTATACCAAACAGAAACCTGACATTAGCTGTATTCCTGACTCTGTATATTATGATGATTTTCTGTCCGTGGAGAGCGGGCTTGAAATTCAGTTCGAACAATTGCCCTTTGATCATCCGGTATTTATTATGTTTTCTTCCGGAACGACCGGTAAGCCAAAGTGCATGGTTCAAGGAACTGGGGTTCTTATCAATCACTTAAAAGAGCTAATACTTCATGCTGATTTAAAACGGGAAGACACGATCTTTTATATAACAACCTGTAGCTGGATGATGTGGAATTGGCTGTTGAGCTCACTGGCGGTAGGATCTACTGTTGTGTTATATGATGGCAATGCCCTTTATCCTGATG
This sequence comes from Deltaproteobacteria bacterium CG_4_8_14_3_um_filter_43_13, assembly GCA_002782605.1. Taxonomy (GTDB): domain Bacteria; phylum Desulfobacterota; class UBA8473; order UBA8473; family UBA8473; genus UBA8473. The sequence continues at coordinate 2,424 of PFIF01000149.1, forward strand.
CAGGCGCCATGTGGAAGTTAGCTCAGGATGAAAAAATGACTATTTTTGGTTGCAGTGCAAGTTATATTAATCATCTCAAAAGCCAGGGAGTTAAACCTGGAAAGGACTATGACCTGTCTTCTCTGAGACAAATATCCCAGACCGGCTCACCTCTTTCAGCCAAAGGATTTGAATATGTTTACCAGGAAATTAAGGAAGATTTGCATTTTAATTCTATTGCGGGTGGTACGGATATCAATGGTTGTTTCGCTGTTGGAAGCCCAATACAGCCGGTATATGCCGGTGAATTACAGGGCCCAGGATTAGGGATGAAAGTAAAGGCATACGATGAAACAGGCAATCCAGTAGTTGACCGGCAGGGAGAGCTTGTTTGTGAAGCAGCATCCCCTTCAATGCCCCTTTATTTCTGGAACGATCCGGATGGCAAAAGGTACAGAGATGCCTACTTTAATTTCTATTCCAAATTAAATGTATGGCGGCATGGTGATTACATTGTGGTTCATAGTGATACAGGTGGGATTACCTTCTTTGGTCGCTCTGACTCCGTCTTGAAGCCTTCCGGGGTTCGAATAGGTACATCTGAGATATATAATCAGGTAGAAAAACTGGAAGAAGTTGCTGATAGCCTCGCAATAGGTCAGAGCTGGCAGGGGGATCAGCGTATCATTCTCTTTGTTAAACTTGCTGAAGGGTATCAGTTAACAGAAGATTTGAAAAACAAAATTAAAAAGACTTTGCGTGAAAACGCCTCACCAAGGCATGTCCCTGCTAAAATAATAAAAGTGCCGGATATACCCTACACCATGAATATGAAGAAGGTTGAAAGTGCGGTCACGAATACAATAGAAGGGAGACCTGTTCTGAACAGGGATTCGCTGATCAATCCAGAATCTTTGGATTACTATGACAATCTTGAAGAGCTTCAAGCGGACTAAGGGTGTGATGGGAATGAATGGCGTCCCCAAGGGGATTTGAACCCCTGTTACCGGCGTGAAAGGCCGGTGTCCTGGGCCAGGCTAGACGATGGGGACGCTGGTGGGCCGTGCTGGACTCGAACCAGCGACTCTCTGCTTAAAAGGCAGATACTCTACCTCCTGAGTTAACGGCCCTTAAAAACTCACATAGTG
>PFIF01000026.1:0-3443 GCA_002782605.1 Deltaproteobacteria bacterium CG_4_8_14_3_um_filter_43_13
AAATACCGAAGTTAAGATGGCTACACCAGTTCCGAATGTCATCGCACTTCCTGTTCCCTGTAATACCCGGAAGGCTATAAGTGCGATAGCAGACGTTGAAATAGCAGAAAGAAAGGACGAAGCAGTAAAGAGCACTATGCCGTATGTAAAAATCCTTTTCCTTCCATGTATATCTGCTATCCTACCAAAAGGGACAAGAAACATAACGGCGGCTAAAAGATATGCGGTGGCAACCCAACTTAATAAAACCGCATCTATGGCAAATTCTTTCCCAATCGAGGGAAGAGCAATGTTAACAGAAGAGCCAATAAAAGGCGTAAGGAAAGATGCCAGGGTAGCAACGAGTAAAGCAGAGCTTTTGTCTACACCATTGTCCATATTTATTTTCCTTGATGGCAAATAAGGTTCCTGCTGATTTACCAGTTAAAATAAGCTAGCAGAAAGGTGCTTTCTGGTCAAGAAAATAAGTCTTGTGTCAACAGAACTTAGAGACATTGTTGTCTAAACTGCAACAGCCTGAAAACTCTTGACAGTTTAACCTTTTTATACTAGGTGGTTGTTAGCACCTATCGTTCGTGTACTATTTGTATTCCAGGGATTGGAGATTTTCAGGACACGCTGAAAGGGATTAACTTTATAGGGTTTTTTATGAAGAACTATCTATGGTGGGTAAAGTATATCTTTTTGATATTTGTCATACTTGGGTTTCTAGCCCTCGGTATAAATTTGTTAATCAGTTCATACTACATGAAAAATACCCATGAATTCGTTATGCTCTTTTTCTCTTCCAGTTTTATCATATTGATTTGTATATCTTTGGTTGTAGGGGTTATTTCAAGGATGATCTATAAAATCGGGAATCGTAAGTCGTAAATAAATAAAAAACCCATTCACGATTCACGATTCACTTTGGAGAAGGCTGAGAAGCGAAGAATAAGCATGGTTATGGTTACGCAGAGGGCGAAACCTGCCATAACTCCGAAGCTCATATTGTAAGAACCTGTCCAATCTCTGATCAACCCGATTAGATAAGGGCCTACAACCATACCAATGCTTAAACAGGTTGATATAACACCAAAACCAAAACCAAGATTTTGAGGTTTCATAATATCCGATGGCAAAGAAAATACAGGTGCAGGGACCAGGGCTACTGAAACCCCTATTAGTGCCATCAAGAATATGAGTAGAGTAGTAGCATAGGGAATGAAGAACATAAGAACTCCCAAAGCAAGACCACCCATGGCTATCAGAACCTCTTTAAAGCCAATTTTATCTATAAGGTAGCCAACCACTGGACTGAAAATGAGGGAGCCCCACATGACGAAACTGGCAAGAAATCCAGCAAACTCTATGCTGAAACCCTTATCCGCTATAAAGAAGTCTGGTCCAAAGGTAGTAAAAGAGATTATTGATGCGTTAAACCACATCCATGCGATCCCTACAAGCCATATTGAAATACCTTCTTCCTTAAAGTTGCCCAGTCCCACCCTTTTCTCACTAAAAGGCTTGCCTGTAATAGCAGGAACTGGTTTATAGAAGAGAAGGAAGGCTATCAGGGCTACAAAGGTGAGGATGCCGCTAACTGAAACGGACGCCTGCCAACCCAGGTTCTTCCCTAACCATCCCAAAGTGATAAAAGATATTATTGTACCCAGCGGCATAGCGGTATTATATATCCCCATAGCTATGCCCAACTCTTTTCCCTTGAACCATTGGGAGAGAAATTGAGGCAGACCTATTGCAAGAATTAAGGCGCCAACTCCCGAAATTATCCTTCCTATAGCAAGGAGGAGGAAGGTTCCGCCAAAGATTACTATTATGGTCCCAATAATCATCAAAATAAAGCAGAAAATGGCTATCTTTTTCGTACCATATCGATCAAATAGTATCCCCCCTGGTATGGACAGGAATATTCCCGGCAGAGCAAAGAGACCCATAAGAAGTCCTGCCTGGGTGTGAGAGATGTGCAATTCCTGGATAATCAGACTTAAAATAGGGGGGATGGCCTGAAATACAAAAGCAAAGGCGAGCATAGATATATAGGTTAAGACCAGAATATTCCACCGGTATCTTTCTTCCATAAAATCGCTTTCTCTCATATACAAATTCCCTTCTGGAATACAACCTTTAATATGAGCTTTGGATATTCATACTCCTCTGCCATGATTCAATTACTCCTCTTTATGGTTTTGTAAAGAAAAAACCTTCTATATTCCACTAAGTCATTCTTGCTAACCTCTTTGCTATCCTTTATGCTCTTATATACCCCTTCTGGATCCTTAGTTATCCTTTCGCATACTTCTCTGGCGGTATACATATAAGATAATACTTTTCTATCTATAACCATATTTACTAGAGGTTTAAAAACCTTAACTATCAACTCAACAAACCTGTTATTTGCCTTCAGATAGACGTAAAAGACATTTTCAATGGCTTCTCCCTTATGGTCTCTTCCCGGTATTCCACAATTACTACTGCCTTCCCCATGAGTTTCTTAATGACATTTCCGTTGTATTGTCCATTAAAATAAAATACAATGGTTCCTGGATCCTTATGTATCAATCTGAAGTCTCCGATTATGCTTTCTCCATCTTTAAAATGAAAAGATTGGTCTTTGTTCTTGGTGATGACGAGGTTACGAATATTCAATCCTCGGATGATGTTCGTTGCTAAAGGGAGCCTGTCCATGAGATATTTATATATTGATGGGTTGGTTTCAAACCTTACACCTCCTACTTTCTTGAATACAGTATAATCCTCAATAACTTTTACGATTTTATCCCTATCAGTGCCTGACGGGATTGAAGTGGGAATTTGGGGTTTCCTTTCCGTTCCACCAAATGTCTCATCTGGTAAATTATAAACTATAGTGACCAGGAGACAGATCAAGGTGATTGACAATATAACTAGTTTATTTCCCACCTTATCCAGCCACTTGTGCATAGTTCTCCTGAACAAAAATGTTCGAAAACTGCATCTTCATTTTCTTCTTTTATTCTCTTTAGGATTTCATCAATATTTCTGTATGGACAGTCGTGATAATAATCCAGAAGCTTTCTGTCTCTATATACCAGTATGTCGATACTCTTATCAAAGTTTATGTACTGTTCTATGCAGATCCTTTTGGTCAAAGGTTTTCTCCAATAGTCATCCAGCTTTCGGGTTTACATTATATAAGTGGTGTTATTCAGCTAATTTGGCATAGATAATAATAAAATGTCAGCAACATGTCAACTTGAACTTGTAAGTACCGGAACTCCGATATAAGAAAAAGAAAAATTTCAACTTTTTTCAAAAAAACTCGATTTTTGCCAGTTTTCATGTAATCACAACCTTTGCGCCATATAGGGTCTCATGTGGCGTTATTTGGACGTGGCTGCACGAATACAAACAGACATATGGGGGGGGATATGCCAGGAAATAAAAACGTGTCTAATGCCATA
>PFIF01000026.1:3451-4592 GCA_002782605.1 Deltaproteobacteria bacterium CG_4_8_14_3_um_filter_43_13
AGCTTTTGTCATTATCCGATTTGACATAACCGCTGTTTTGTGCTTATCCTACGCATATGACAAATCGGGAGAAAATGCAAGACACTATCTGTAACCGACTCTTCTGGCACACAGCAGAACGTAATGAGGCAAAGGTGGCTGATCAAGAGAACCTTCCTTTTTTACAGTTTGTTCTCATTTATCTGATGAAAGTGATTGGGTCGATACCCAAGATGGAGCCTGTTTGGGAGCTTCTGTTGACCGATGAGCTTTTGATGGGTCTGTGTGGGTTTAATGCCTATCAGGTGAAGAACGGGAGTTGTGAGAGGGGGGCGAAGCTGCGCAAGACACCCATGCCGGAAGTCCGGGGGGCACTTTGTGTGGATACGTTGGCCAACCAGATCGTGAAGATTACGCCTCGGCGGTTAGAGAATTTCTTTAACCACTGTATCCAGAGATTAGCGCAGGCTCGGGTCTTTCCCAAATATATTCATGCGGCATGTGATACAACGCTCTATGAGACGACGGATCAGTATGAGGGGTGTGGTTCGGTACTGCGAGAGCGGAAGGTGAAAGCCCGGGGTTATCGTAAGGCTGGGGAGCTCAAAGCGGTCAAGGTATGGCTCTATGGGTGGAAGGTTTGGGCGATCTATGAGCTTCAGACGGGGATTCCGTTGGCGATAAAGATCGACACGATAGAGAAGCCAGATAATCTTCATGTCCTGGCTGTCCTTTTGCAGGCCAGGGAAAATGTGAAGGGGAGCAGTGTCATCCGTTCCTTGGTCGCTGACCGAGCCTTTCTGGACGGAAAGAGCTTATATGCCATCGATCAGCAGGGGATTGAATTTGTGATTCCTTTGAAGAGCAATATGGAAGCGACCCAGGATGCGCGAGCATTAGCCTTGGAGGTTTCTTGCTCGATGGAGAGCACGCGGGAAGTGACGGTGACTCATGGTTATGGGAAGAAGAAATTTGACGAAAAGGTTTTAACTACCCTGGTAGGGGTGCCAGGGCTTTTGAGTTGCGATTGGTTTAATCCCGAGGGTTCTGAGGCCAATACCGCCAATAAGGATTACGAGCCTATCCCTTTGAATGCTGTCGTGGTGAAAACCTGGGACAATCAGACACCACCGGTAGATAAACAAGTGGTCATGGTGACCAA
>PFIF01000087.1 GCA_002782605.1 Deltaproteobacteria bacterium CG_4_8_14_3_um_filter_43_13
TATTATCCAATTATCGTCTCCTCAGGCGCTATTGCCGCTGGTATGCAGAAGTTGGGACTTGTCCAAAGACCAAAAAATATTCCGCAGAAACAGGCAGCTGCAGCCGTAGGACAGTCTACCCTGATGTGGAATTACGAAAGATCCTTTGCTGAATATGATCAAAAGGTAGCACAGGTACTCCTTACCCATGATGATCTCAGTAACCGTCAGAGATACTTAAACGCCCGTAATACCCTTTCAACCCTGTCAGATTACGGTATTATTCCCATAATAAATGAAAATGATTCGGTTGCTGTAGAGGAGATAAAATTTGGAGACAATGATAATCTCTCTGCTCTGACTACAAACCTGGTCGGAGCCGACTTACTTATAATACTTACCGACATCAACGGACTATACGATGAGGACCCCTGTCAGAAAGAGGATGCCCGACTTATTTCCGTTGTAAAAGAGATCAACCACGAAATAGAAAAGATTGCAGGAGACACCACCAGCCCAATCAGTATTGGTGGAATGATTACGAAAGTGCAAGCTGCTAAAAAAGCCGCTATCTTTGGAGTCCCTACTATATTGGCCAATGGTAAGCTGGATGGGATTATAGACAAGATCATTATTGGGGAAGACGTTGGCACCCTGTTTTTACCAAAAGAGACTAGAATGACCAGCCGTAAGCACTGGATCGCCTTTACCCTGAAACCCAAGGGAGAGATTCTTGTAGATGACGGAGCCAAAAAGGCTATTGTTAATAAAGGGAAAAGTCTCCTTCCCTCAGGGGTATTGACAATAAAGGGGAAGTTTGGGACGGGTGATTCAGTTAACTTAGTATGTCCTGACAGATTCGAGTTTGCAAGAGGTTTGGTAAATTATAGCTCTTCAGAAATAACAAAGATAAAGGGGCTTAAAACCGGTGAGATAGAGAGTAAACTCGGTTACAAATACTATGACGAGATAATCCATAGGGATGATTTGGTAGTTTTATAGTCGTGAATCGTAAGTCGTTAGTCGTAAATCGTAAATCGTAAATCGTAAATCGTAAATCGAGAATCATAAATAGGTTTTATTCCATTTACGACTAACGATTCACGATTCACGAGATAATAGGAGTCCAATATGTCCATAGAAAAACAGGTTTTGAAGATAGCGAAGGATAGTAAAGCAGCATCTAAGGAGCTAAGTAACCTCTCGTCCAGGAAAAAGAATGATGTCCTGATAAAGATGAGTAATGAACTCTTAAACCATGCTCAGCTCCTAAAGCAGGAGAATGAAAAGGACATGGAGAATGCAAAGGAAAAGGGTCTATCAGATGCCTTCATAGATAGATTAACCCTCAGTGATTCTACTGTACAGGCTATGGCAGAAGGGCTTCGGGACGTTGCGGCGCTTCCTGATCCAGTGGGAGAGGTAACCAGGATGTGGAGGCGACCGAACAACCTGCTGGTAGGAAAGGTTCGAATTCCTCTTGGGGTAATAGGGATAATCTATGAATCCCGTCCCAATGTTACCGCTGATGCAGCCGGCTTATGTCTGAAGTCCGGTAATGCCGTAATCCTCCGGGGGGGATCAGAGGCCATAAATTCAAACCTGGCCATTGCCAACATACTGCAAGATGTCATACAAAAAGAGGGTATACCAAAGGAGGCAATTCAGGTTATCCCGATAACAGATAGGGCTGCCGTAAATGAGATGTTAAAATTAGAGGATTATATTGACGTGATAATCCCCAGGGGCGGCGAAGAACTCATCAGATTCGTGGTCCAAAACTCCAGAATACCTGTCATAAAACATTACAAGGGGGTATGCCACATCTTTGTGGATGAGAGTGCTGACTTTAACATGGCTGAAGACATAGTTATAAACGCAAAGGTTCAGCGCCCGGGAGTCTGCAATGCACTGGAGACCCTTTTGGTTCATAAGGATATTGCCTATGATTTCCTTCCATCTATGATCCAAAAGTTACAAGACAGAGGAGTAGAAATCCGAGGCTGCCCCAGGGTTCTGCAGACCATTCCATCAGTTAAACAGGCAAATGAGGAAGACTGGTATGAAGAATATCTGGGTCTAATCCTTTCTGTAAAAGTGGTAAATGACCTGAATGAGGCAATCAACCATATTACCAGGTATGGATCATTGCATACAGAGGCTATCGTTACATCCAACTATGAGAATTCTCAAAGGTTTTTGAAGGAAGTCAACTCATCGGTGGTGCTGGTCAATGCCTCCACCAGATTCAATGATGGCAACCAGTTAGGCCTGGGGGCAGAAATCGGGATAAGCACCACCAAACTCCATGCCTTCGGTCCTATGGGGCTGGAAGAGCTTACTACCTGTAAATTTATCGTATATGGTAATGGACAGATAAGGTCTTAGATAGACGTTCACCGTTTACCGACGAATGACGGACAACGGCAAACAAAATGTACGGCATTAAAATGGAGGATTATTTGCGGGTTGGCCTATTTGGGGGGACATTTAATCCGATACATTTAGGACATCTCCGATCTGCTGAAGAGGTTCGAGAGTTCTTTAACCTTCAGCGGGTCATCTTCATACCTTCAGCAAACCCTCCCCATAAGCAAGGAAAGGACATAATATCTCCTATCCATCGGATGGAGATGGTCAATCTCGCTATTGAGGGAAATCAAGGCTTTTCTGTCTCCGATATTGAGATAAAGAGACGCGGTAAATCCTATTCCATTGAGACTATCGATCACATAAGAAAAATACACGGCTCAGATTTGACCTTGTTTTTCATTATGGGAATAGATGCGTTTACTGAAATATCTACATGGAAAGATCACATAAATCTCTTCTCCTGTTGCAATTTTGTGGTTACTACCCGACCAGGATACAGCTTAATTAATCTGGGAACCGTTCTTCCTGCTGATGTGGCAGAAGATTTTTCCTATCTGCCTGAAGAGGACAGGTTTATTCATGCCTCGAATTTCTCTCTATGCTTCCGGGACATTACCCATCTGGACATATCTTCAAGTGTTGTCAGAAAGAAAATCAAAGAAAATAGATCAACCCGTTATCTTCTTCCTGAAAAGGTAATAGAGTACATTAAACAGCACGGATTATATAAGGACTCTTAAGGGGTGGTGTCGGCTGTCCGTTGCCAGTAGATCGTTTCATAAATACATATACAATACTGTCATTTCCAGCCCTTCGTTACTTGTCATTTCGAGCGTAGCGAGAAATCTTAATGAACAAAACCGCCACTTCATCTAAGGTGGAATAAACGAAATGGTTTGGTTATGAATGAGTTGGTGTACATACATACAGGAGGTGAACTAATGAATATAGTTCGAGAAAGCAACTTCAAGATTGGCTGTTTTCATGGCAAGTTAAACCCTCAAAAAAATGATAGTGAGGCAATAATCCGGAATGATATTTACCATACTGGCATGGTTAAAATTGAGGAAACTAAAAAAAGAGCAATTCCTATTAGAGCCTGTTCAATACTATTTTAGCTTAATAATTACTGATAGTTACAAAGCTGAAAAAATGAATTTAACTCAAA
>PFIF01000281.1 GCA_002782605.1 Deltaproteobacteria bacterium CG_4_8_14_3_um_filter_43_13
ATTGACGATGAGGGTATCAAAAGAATCAGAGATTATTGTAAAGGGTATCTGGATTTGAAAAAGGACTCCGTAAGGATATACAAGGTCTGTAACCGCTGCATAAACAAAGTGATAATATCAGGACAAGGACTAAAAGTAACCCAACTGGATTACATGCTGGTATGAACGATGAACATGATTGTGGCTTATGACATAGCAGATCCGAAACGTCTCAACAGAGTGGCAAAGATCATGCTTGACTACGGCGCCCGTGTGCAAAAGTCAATTTTTGAGGTAGCTGTAACAGGGGCTATATTTGCCGAGATGAAAGCACGAATTGATAAGATCATTGTGTCTGATGAGGACGGTGTGAAGTACTTTCCAGTGTGTGAAAAATGCGCCGGCACAGTAGAGACAATAGGTCAGGGGGGGTTTACCGATCCTGACCATGAATACTATATCTACTGAAACGCAGACCTTTGGCAAACATTCCATTAAAACTATATCTAATTGATTTTATTGGTCTTTCTAAAAGGGTATTGACAGGGGTCTGCGTAATTACTAATTCAATTGGAATATCAATGGGTTATGAAGGTAAGAAATTCATGAAAGGAGGGATTTTATGGTTTTGGGCGGATTCACGCAAAGAGGTATGCGGGAAATGAGAAAGAGTGGCTCACCAGTCAAAACTTTAGAGAAACGCCGTAAGAACTGACCTGATTTACGAAGGGATTGCGACATAAGCTTTTGTTTAATTAAATTTTCTAACCCAACAGGTAAGAACTGACCTGATTTACGAAGGGATTGCGACGTTGTACTCTGGCTCGTATCGCATCAGATCGGACTGGTAAGAACTGACCTGATTTACGAAGGGATTGCGACCAGTAAGCGCACCTAGAACAATAACAGCACTTATAACAATCGTAAGAACTGACCTGATTTACGAAGGGATTGCGACGGTAACCGTTTGAACGTGCAAACGTTAAACGGGAAACCACCGACACCAATAACCGAGTTTATCCATTGATTTTCCCTTGTCTTTTCCCATGAGTTTGCTATATTAACCTCAAGTCTAATTTGTTCCTCCTTTTTTACCCGAAAATCCCCAGGGAAAGGATAACATTGCCTGAATTTCACATCATTGATGCATTTGGGGGAGGAGCACCATCATCCCAGTGAACATGAGCACGACGATTTGCCCCATCACTCTCATAAATAACTAAAAAACGTTTTGAGCCCTCCTAAAGGTATTTTTGTTTGGACAACATCCTTAAAAATTGATAAGTATAAATTTTCGATTACAAGAGCAGTGCTGAAAAAAAGGTCGGAGGATTCTTCATGAATAACGAGCAAAACACACTGGATCAACTTTGCATCAATACCATCCGCACACTGGCAATGGATGCTGTACAGGAGGCTAATTCGGGTCATCCGGGTACACCGATGGCGCTTGCACCGCTGGCCTATGTTTTATGGACGAAGTTTCTGCGTTATAACCCCATCAATCCCCGGTGGTTTGACCGCGATCGCTTCGTGCTTTCATGTGGCCATGCCTCAATGCTTCAATATGCCGTGCTGTATTTAACAGGATACACCCTGTCCCTTCAGGAGATTAAGAATTTTCGTCAGTGGGGCAGTAAAACGCCGGGGCATCCCGAATACGGTATCACGCCCGGTGTGGAAACAACTACAGGGCCCCTTGGCCAGGGTTTGATGAACGCCGCAGGCATGGCAATGGCCGAGGCAAATCTGGCGGCAATCTTCAACCGAGAAGGACACGAAATCATAGGTCATTATACATATGCATTTTGTGGTGACGGGGACTTGATGGAGGGGGCTTCCCATGAGGCAGCCTCCCTTGCAGGGCATCTGGGGCTTGCCAAACTCATCTGGATTTACGATGACAACCATATCAGCATTGAGGGGGATACTGCGCTGACATATTCGGATGACGTGGCAAAGCGCTTTGATGCCTACCACTGGCATGTACAAAACCTTGGCGATAAGGCCAACGATCTTACCGCACTGGCCACAGCCCTTACCAGGGCAAAGGAAGAAAAGGAACGTCCATCCTTGATCATGGTTCGTTCCCATATCGGTTACGGATCTCCTAACCGTCAGAATACCAGGGAGGCACACGGCGAACCCCTGGGGGAAGAAGAGATAAGGTTAACAAAGAGATTTTACGGATGGCCTGAAAATGAGAAGTTTGTTGTCCCGGAACAGGTGCTGACCTGTATGCGGCAGGCCATAGAACGGGGCAAAAAGCTGGAGGAGAATTGGAACAAGAAGCATAGTGAGTATAAAAAGGCTTTTCCTGATATGGCCAAACGGTTCGAAGCGGCGCTTAGCGGGGACATCCCCCCTGGCTGGGATAGTAACATCCCCCATTTCGGAAGCGCCGATGGCCCTATAGCTACCCGTGCTGCATCAGGAAAGGTCCTCAAAGCCTTTGCGGATAAAATCCCCTGGCTGATGGGGGGCAGTGCTGATCTGTCACCCTCCACAAAGACGCTTATCGATGAATCACAGTACTTTGCCAGGGGTAGATACACCGTCCGCAACATTGCATGGGGTGTGCGGGAGCACAATATGTGCGCTGCATGTTCAGGCATGGCACTCCATGGAGGAGTGCGTCCTTATGCGGCCACATTTTTCATCTTCACCGACTATGCACGGCCCGCCATTCGACTGGCGGCAATGATGGGGCTGCCTGTAATCTATGTTATGACTCACGATTCTATCGCAGTGGGAGAAGATGGGCCTACCCATCAACCCGTTGAACAATTAGCCTCTCTGCGAGCCATACCGAATATCTGCATCATTCGTCCTGCGGATGCCAATGAGGTTGCCTATGCCTGGCGGGCCGCCATAACGCGCAGGCATGGCCCCACCATGCTGGTTTTGTCTCGGCAGTCTCTACCTGTTTTTGACCGTAGTAAAATGACCAGTGCCGAAGAATTGCTTAAAGGGGCCTATGTCCTGTCCAGGGAAAAAGGGACAGTACCCGATATGATTCTTATAGCCACGGGTTCTGAGGTGCAGTTGATCGTTGACGCACAGGAAAAGCTGGCTTCGGACAAAATTGATTCCAGGGTTGTGAGCATGCCCAGTTGGGAGCTATTCATGGAACAGCCGCAAAGCTACCGTGATGAAGTTCTGCCTCCTGAAGTAAAGGCACGACTGGCCGTCGAGGCAGGCTCGCCCCAGGGCTGGCGCGACTGGGTTGGAGATGGCGGTGACGTCATAGGCATCACGAAATTCGGCGCCAGCGCACCTTATAAGGAAAACTTCAAACATTACGGATTCACCCTTGAAAACGTCGAGGCGCGGGCAAAAATGCTGATTGGGAAATGACGAGTAACTACTCAGGTAGATAGACTGAAGGTGGAAGACTGTTAGTCCGCCTCTGGCGGATTCAACCTTCAGCCTAAACACCCGAGTGTGATTTATTAAGAAAGAAGGAGCGACAATGAACCCTCTGCTGCAACTCATTGAATATGGCCAGAGCTGCTGGCTGGACAACCTCACCCGTCGAATGATCAGGAGCGGTGAATTAAAACGTCGGGTTGATGAACAGGGGCTCCGTGGCGTCACATCTAATCCGGCAATCTTTAATAACGCCATCTCCGGCAGCAACGATTATGATGACCAGATCAGGGAACTAGTGGATAAGGGGCTGCAAATACACGAGATTTACGAACAGCTTGTGGTCACAGATATCCGGGAAGCCTGCGATGTGCTCCGGCCTGTTTACGACGAGTCGGATGGTATCGATGGCTTCATCAGCCTCGAGGTTTCGCCTTACCTGGCACACGATACCGAGGGCACTAGGATCGAGGGTAGACGCCTCTTCCAGACTGTAGACCGTCCGAATCTGCTTATTAAAGTTCCTGGGACGCCCGCTGGCATTCCTGCCATTGAGGAGATGCTGTATGAGGGGATCAATATCAATGTCACCCTGCTCTTTTCAATTCAGAGTTACGAGGCTGTGGCAGAAGCATACATCAGGGCGTTGGAGAGACGTCTGGCCGGAGGTAAGCCTGTGAAGAACACTGCATCGGTTGCCAGTTTCTTTTTAAGCCGCCTCGACGTCCTCACTGATCAACTCTTAGGTCATCGGATACGGTCTGGAGTCAGTGCAGGCAAGGAACCCAAACCCCATGAGTTGTTGGGTAAGTTTGCCAATGCAAATGCAAAGCTGGCATATCAGAGCTTTAAGCAGATTCTTGCCAGCGATCGCTGGAAGAAATTAGAGGAAAAAGGAGCCAGGGTTCAACGTCTGCTCTGGGCCAGCACCAGCACCAAGAATCCCCTATACAGAGACGTATGCTATGTGGAGCCTCTCATTGGTACCCATACGGTGAATACCATGCCTGACGAAACCATTGAGGCGTTTGCCGATCATGGCATAATCGTAAAAAATTCCGTTGAAATGGATGTGAATGAGTCCCAAAACGTCTTGAAAAATCTCAGGAAAGTGGGACTGAATCCTGACTTTATTACTCAACAGCTCCTTGATGAGGGTGTTCAAAAGTTTATCGACCCCTTCGATAAACTCATGACGACCATTGCGGAAAAGCGTCTGCATTTTCTTGGCAAAAATCACGACAGCCAGACTTTTGCATTGGGTAAATCCAAGGGGGCTGTTCAATCGGCCCTTGATTCCCTCAGAAGCCGCCAGTTTCCTCAGCGAATCTTCGAGGGTGATCCGTCTCTCTGGCCGTCCGAACCTGGAGATGGAGAAAAGATTAAAAATCGTCTTGGCTGGTTAAACAGCATCGGAGTCTTTCGTGAAAGGGTAGCCGAGATCAAAGAGTTCGCCTCCGAGATAAAGGGAGCCGGATTCCTCCATGTGGTGCTTCTCGGCATGGGTGGAAGCAGCCTTTGCCCTGAGGTATGCCGGGAGACCTTTGTCTCCTGTAAGGGCTGGCCTCAATTGACTGTCTTAGACAATACCGACCCTGCTGCAGTAAAGGGTATAGTTTCCCAGGTTGATTTAGAGAAAACCCTCTTTGTCGTTGCCAGCAAGTCTGGTACCACGGGCGAGACACTGAGTTTTTACAACTATTTTTATGAACTTGTGAAAAACCAGGTCAAGGGGGAGCCAGGGCACCATTTTATAGCTATTACAGACCCTGCAACACCCCTGGTGGCTGAAGCTCAAAAAAGGCGCTTTCGCAGATGCTTTGAAAACCAGGAGGATATCGGAGGACGCTTTTCGGCGTTGTCGTATTTCGGGTTAGTACCAATGTGCCTGATGGGTATGGACATCGATTTGTTTCTAGATCGGGCGAAGCAAATGCAGTATAGCTGCGGCCCATATGTGCCTGCTGCAGCTAACCCAGCTGTTCAACTGGGAACCATACTGGGGATCCAACACCAGCTAGGACGCGATAAGGTGACCTTTGTAATCTCTGAGCCCATCCGTACATTTGGGTACTGGGTCGAACAGTTGCTGGCTGAGAGCACCGGAAAAGATGGTTTTGGCATTGTACCAATTGAGGGTGAGCCCCTCGGTTCCCCTAGTATATATAGCAATGATCGGATATTCGTATACATGCATACAATGGATAGTAATAAAGAGGATATTGAAGAGAGGTTACTTGCTCTGGAGGTGGCGGGCCATCCTGTCATCCGTATAGAAGTTAGGGATAAGATGAATCTTGGGGCAGAATTTTTCCGTTGGGAACTGGCCACTGCCACTGCTGGCTCTATCATGGGAGTCAATCCCTTTGATGAGCCGAACGTTGCCGAGAGCAAACAAAATACCCATGACCTTTTAGACGAGTGGAGGCAAAAAGGGCAGTTCAATGAAGGTTACCCTGCTTTTGAGGAGAGCGGCATCTCTATCCACTGTGATCCGACTCAGAAATGGTTCCATAAAATCGAAGGTAAATCGGTATTAGATTTTCTCAGATCCTTTGTGGGATTGGCTAAGCCTCCTGACTACATCGCATTGCTTCCGTATTTTCTGAGAACACCTGAACGACATAATTTCCTGCAATCCATACGATTGTCGCTTCGCGACCGCTTAAAGGTTGCCACCACACTGGGATATGGCCCCCGTTATCTTCACTCGACAGGACAACTCCACAAAGGCGGCCCGAACACAGGGGTGTTTATAATCTTGACTGCCGATGGAACAGAAGACATTGCCATCCCACGCCAGCAATACGGCTTTGCTACGTTGCAGCGAGCGCAGGCTCTGGGCGATTTCCACTCACTCAAGAACAAAAAACGCCGCGTAATTCGCATTCATTTGAGTAGCCAAATCGAGGGCGGGCTTAAGCTGCTGGCCGAGAGGATACTTCAGCCCAGCAATAATCGTTTGTTATCCTGAAAATGCTTTAAATAGAATACTTCCATTGACTCCGCCAAATCCAAATGAATTAGATAAGGCTGCCCTTACCTCTCTCTTCTCAGCCACATTAGGGATGTAGTTAAGGTCACAATCTGGGTCTGGATTCTCATAATTTATAGTAGGCGGAACCGTTCCATTATAAATGGTTAATACGGTAAAGACTGCCTCTACCCCTCCTGATGCACCCATCAAATGTCCTATCATCGATTTATTGGAACTAATCGCCAGATTGTAGGCATGTTTTCCAAATACCTTCTTTATCGCCAGTGTTTCTGATCTGTCATTATAGACGGTTGATGTACCATGGGCATTTATATAATCAACCTCTTCCAGATGGATCTCTGCATCGTCAAGGGCTATTTGCATGCATCTGGCAGCCTCTATCCCTTCTGGATGAGGGCTCACTATATGGTAGGCATCGGATGTCATTCCATAGCCCCCAATTTCTGCATAAATTCTGGCATTGCGCGACAGAGCATGGTTTAATTCCTCCAAAACCAGAAGCCCGGCCCCCTCACTCAGTATAAACCCGTCCCGATCTCTATCAAAAGGTCTACTTGCCTTCTTTGGTTCCTGGTTTCGGCAGGAAAGGGCTTTTATATTACACAGAGCGGCCAGGATAAGGGGGGTAGTAATGTTCTCGGCTCCTCCAGCGATCATCACATCGGCATCACCCCTCTGGATTATCTTTAATGAGCCACCTATGGCGTGTGCCCCTGCGGCGCATGCATCTGCTGAGCAGGCATTTGGCCCCGTTGCTTTCAGGTGAATGGCTACTTGACTCGCTGCCAGATTTGGGATAGCGGAAGGAATGAGGAAAGGAGAAATCTTCTTGTATCCTTTCTCCTCTAAGACCTTCAAGCCCCTGTCATATGCAGGAATGCCCCCCCATACAGTACCGATAAATACTCCCATTCTATGGGCGTCGGCATTTCCCATTTTCAAACCCGAATCCTCTACCGCCATCATGGCGGTGGCCACAGCATATTGAATAAAGGTATCCATCCTCTTTGCAAACTTGGCATCGATAAAATCCACGGGATTAAAATCATGGATTTCTCCTGCTATCTGACACGGAAAGGGCGATGGATCAAAGTTCGTGATTCTGCATATCCCCGACTCCCCTTTGCATATTCTTTCCCAATTCCTATCTAACCCCACACCCAAGGGGGTTATAGCCCCCATACCCGTTATAACTACCCTTCTCTTCAATGGTAACCTCCCATAATATATCCCATAGTAGATAGCCAACTGCCTGGATGACAACGAACCATGTATATATATGTAACTATTCAGGTAGGCACAAAGGCACAGAGTACCAAAGGCACAAAGAAGGAAAAAACAACGAAACGACCCTGCTCTGCTTTGTGCCTATGTGCCTTTGCCACTTTGTGCCTGAGTAGTTACGTATTATACATTAAGTTGATCAAAAAATCAAATAACTTTTAGCCTCAAAAAAGTCTCAAGGGCTGTAAAGTAAAATAATTATTAAAAATGCTTGACAGATATTAAATTGGATTATATAAATACCTATAGTGGAATAGGCAACAATATCTTGAACAAAAAGGACTATAAATAAGGGGGATGATTGAAGATAATAAATACAGTAGAGAGGAGGTGAACAACTGAAAATAGTAGTGATTGTTTAGGTTTTGTTGAATAGTCGATTAGTTAATTTTTTCTCTTACGTACAGGAGGATAATATGAAAAAAGTTAATCTATTTTTCTTGAATTTTGTATTAGTAGTCGGTGTAATAATGCTGTTTTCTATGCCGGCTGTATCCAGCGCTAGTAAAATGGATGATGCAAAAAAGCTTTTTGAGCAAAGGGCTGATCCTGAAAAGGCAAAGCAAGGTATCGAGTTACTGCAGAAAATCGTTGAGAAAAAGCCCAAAAACATGGCGGCATATGAGATGTTATCCAGGCTTACCATATACCTCGCTATGGACCTGGCAGCCAAACCAGATACAGAGGCAGAGTCATATGAATACCTGGGATTGGCAGGCGAGATAACCGATGCATTTATGAAGTTAGCCCCCAAAAGCGTAGAAGCAAATTTCTGGAAGGCTTACTCTGCTGCTGTAGCTAAGGACATTAAAACAGCCCTCTCTTATGGTGAAGCGGCTTATAAAATCGATAAAAAATATTTTGGCGGGATGCCCGCCCTGCTTCTGGGCTACCTGAAAGGGTTGCTACCTCCTTTCATGGGGGGTGACAAGGTTGCCGCTTACAAGTTTATCGATGAGGCGATGGAAGCTGCCCCTGATAACCTTATGATCCACAGGATCAAGGCAATGCTTCTTGTGGGCGATGTCAAGGAATCTGCCCAGAAGGCACTGGTTCACCTGCAGTTTGTCCTGGAGTCTGAACCATCTAAAGGGTTTGAGCCTGAGGGAAAAAGGGATAAGGTAGTAGCGCAGCAACTGATGGGGGCATACGGTGAGGCATTGAAGGCCCTTGGCAAGTAAATAACCGCAAAATGTTTTTATGAGAAAAACCCAGGTTGTATAGTCTATAGCACCTGGGTTTTTCTATTTTTATCCCTCTTGGTTTATCTTAATCCTTTATTTTTTATGGCTTTGTAAAAAGTTCACTATATCCTTAAGTGGTGTCCCTGGCAAAAAGACCTGGGAAATACCAATATCGTTTATCAGTGTTGGTATGTCCTGATCAGGGATAACCCCCCCGACCAGAACCAGGACATTATCCAGCCCCCGTTCTCTCATCCTGTTCATAAACCTCTGCATGATCTGAAGATGTCCTCCGCAGAGGAAACTAAGCCCTACCGCATCTGCATCTTCCTGTAATGCTGCCTCAACCATGCTGTCAACCCTCTGACCGGTACCCAGGTAAACTACCTCCATACCAGCATCTGTAAGCGCCTTATTAACAGACAGGATCCCTCTGTAGTGATCATCTAAACCTATCTTCCCTGTAACCACTTTTAGTTTCATTGTAATAGAATCCCTCCTGAATCAATCTTTGATAGACTCGTAAAAAGTCAAAAATCAGACGGCACAGTAAAAAGCTCCAGATGCAAGGCGCGCAAATCCTATTATCTGTTGACCGTTATCCGTTGACCGTTGTCCGTCAACAAACCATGCACTTACGGTGAACGGTGAACGGTAAACAGTGAACGGTGAACTATTTCCATAGTTACGCTGCAACGACGAGGGATGCAGCGCCTGTCTGCGTGCAGGGCACAGGCAGGCAACGCCGCAGATGGACTTTTTACGAAGCCGTCAATCTTTAAAAAGGGAAATCCCTTTCTCCCGCCCAATCGTATTCAAACCCGTCGTTCATCCTCAGAGCACCTATTATTTCAGGGAAGGTTGCATCAGCCTCTAAAGCATCATAGACGTAAGGAACAAGGTTTATTCCGGGATCAGAAGCTGCCTTTTGCAGGCTTTTAATCTTTTCTCGTAGGTTCTTATAGTCCCTTCTCTCCTTAAATTTTTTATATTCATCTAAGTACTCTTCCACATCTGAAGTATCAGGAGCATAGACCTCTGGTTTAAAATCCTCTTCGGGCGGCATCTGAAAACGATTTACGCCTACTACTGTCCTCTCTCCGTTCTCTACCTTTCTCTGAATCTCCAGAAGCCCTTCTTTAAGCTGTTCATGAACCCAGCCCTTTTCCAGGACTTTCAGCCACCCACCCATCTGTTCGATTTGATGAACCATAGACTCTATCTTTTCTTCCAATTCACTTGTAAGCCACTCAACATAGTAAGAACCTGCCAGAGGATCGGCAACCCTTGTTACCCCTGATTCATAACGAATAACCTGCTGGGTTCTGATGGCAAGCCTAACTGCCTCTTCCGTAGGCGTAGCCCATCCTTCATCGAATGAAGGGGTCTGTATGCCCATACTGCCGCCAAGAACAGCAGCCAGGGTTCCCAAAGCCCCCCGGGCAATATTAACCAAAGGCTGCTGACGGGTGAAATTTGACCCTGATACATCTACATGGAACCTCAGACACATAGCCTTTAGGTCCGTGGCTCCGAATTCTTCCTTCATGGTTTTAGCCCATATCCTCCGTGCAGCCCGCAGTTTGGCTATCTCCTCAAAGAAATCCCTATTCGCACCAAGAACAGGGCTTAATCTGCTGCTAATAGCATTTATATCCATGCCCCTCTTTAACATCTCACGAATAAATTCATTAGCCATGGCAATTGTAAACGCTATTTCATGGATGGCATTTCCCCCTGCTTCCTGTAAATCATAAGAGCTGGTAAACCAGATGTTCCATTTTGGGAAATTTTTACATACATACTCACAGAAGTCATTTCCCCATCTTGCCAGGGTAGAAAAACCTCCTTTATGGACAAGCCAATCCATTCGGCTTGGAAATACCGACGGACCGTAATAGAATATTCCCCCTCCTATTCCTCTAAGCTTGCTTATATCATAGCCCCTTTTCTTTGCCGTCAATATATAAGATTGCCATACATCAGGATAGAAGGCGTCAGAAGACAAACTCAACTCATCTAACGGCAGTCCTTCACTCAATATCTCCACATCCCTGAATGTGTGCAGGGCAACACCGCAGACCCCCAACTGGCCCTCAGCCATGGGCTGATCAGGTTCAATTCCATACAGGGTGGGGCCATCCAGCTCCCAATCAAGGGCACTGACCCCCTGTTCCACCAGAAATTTACATCTCTTGTTGAACTTTTGCGGTGTGGAAAGTCCCGCGATCTCCCGAATATTCCATAGCTTTCCCCTGTACATCATTGGATGATGTCCCCTTGTAAAAGGATACTGTCCAGGAAGACCTATATCCTTACCAAAATCAATACCTGAAACATCCTCAGGGGTATATACATTCTTTACCGGAATACCCGAGTCTGTAGTAAAGTCTGTTGCTGCCTCCCGGTATGCCTCCTTGATTTTCTTCCTTCTGATCTCCTCAGTTTGACTGCTCATCGGATCCTCCTCTGAACTATTAGGTATAACGACAATCCATTAATTATTTATCCTATCCCAGGACAACCCTGTTGTCAATGCAAAACCTGTGATTCAGACATTAGACAACAGACTATAGACTATAGACTGAAGGAGAGGATGGCCGGAGATTAACAAAGATAGAGGATATCCGTTTACAGTTTGCAGTTAACAGTTGGCAAAAATGCCCCAAGCTTTATATAACAGCGGGCTTAAGCCTGCTGTTGTAATTACCGTGAACGGTTACAGAAAAGTCTGAAGTCCAGTGTCTGAATTACTGGGTTGTCTTAGTTTTTACTTGACTACTGCCTGTCGTTTAGAATAGATTTATAAACAAGATTGGCAAAATCGTACAGTTTTTTTGCCAACCTATTGGTGAACTTCTAAAAAGTCAAAATTGGGATGGCAAAGTAAAAAGCTCCAGATGCAAGGCGCGCAAATCCTGAGGAGTGAGGCGTACTTAGAGGTACGCCGCAAGGACGAAGGATGCAGCGCAACGCCGCAGATGAACTTTTTACGAAGCCATCACCTATTGAATGAAGGAAAGGGTTATGAGAGAAGATACAATACCCACCCTGTTTCTGAGCCGAGTCCAGAAATACAGCGACAGGGTTGCCCTCAGGAAGAAGGAGTATGGAATCTGGAAAGATATATTATGGAAAGAATACGGCGAAAATGTAAAGTACGTTAGTCTGGGTCTTATTGCCCTTGGGTTAAAAAAAGGTGAGCGTGTCACCCTTATCGGTGAAAATCGTCCTGAATGGCTGTATGCGGATCTGGGTATCATGGCTGCAGGTGGAATTACGTCAGCCATATATACTACTAATTCGCCGGAGCAATGTGAATATATCATAGAACACTCAGAGGCAAGATTTCATATAGCAGAGGACGAGGAACAATTAGACAAGGTATTGAGGGTCAGAACAAACTTACCTAAACTGGAAAAGACAATTGTCATTGATATGGAAGGGTTGAAACACTTTAACGACCCTATGGTGATGAGCTTTGAAGATCTTATAAAATTGGGTAGGGATTTAGAGGAAAAATACCCCGACCTCTTCGAAACCCGATTGAATGAAGCGAAACCAGAAGATACAGCACTGTTAATTTATACCTCAGGGACTACCGGTCCTCCCAAAGGGGCGATGTTGTCCCATGCCAATATCGTATGGACAACGGGTGCAATAAACGATGCCCTTCCCCTGTATGACACGGATGAGGTATTGTCTTTCCTGCCCCTTTCACATATAGCAGAAAGGATGTTCTCAGTTTTCTTGGCAATAAGATACGGGTATACTGTAAATTTCATTGAAAATACCGATACTGTTACCCAGAATATGGTTGAGGTATCCCCCACTGTTTTCTTTGCTGTCCCCAGGATATGGGAGAAGTATTCCTCCACCATTACCATACGCATGAGTGAGTCTACCTTGTTGAAAAAACTGGTCTATCATTTGAGCTTGAAGATAGGTGGAAAGATTACAGACTTGAAGCTGACGAGGGGAAATGCCCCTTTTTTATGGCGGATTATCTATCTCGTTGCCCGCTTCAGTGCATTCCGTAAATTAAAAGAAAGATTGGGCTTTGACAGGGTAAGATTGGCTATATCCGCAGCAGCCCCTATTTCTCCCGATGTTTTGCAATACTACCATAGTATTGGTATTCCCCTGAGGGAAATCTACGGCCAAACAGAGGATTGTGGTCCAACCAGTGTCCACCTGGGAGATGACATAAAGATCGGTACTGTGGGGCAGGCTGTCCCGGGTGTGCAGATTAAGATTGCCGAGGATGGTGAAATACTGGTCAAAGGACCCAATGTGTTTCAGGGTTATTTCAAAAATCCTGAGGCTACCCATGAGACATTAATAGATGGCTGGCTGCACTCAGGAGATGTGGGGGAGCTAGATGAAAAGGGGTATCTGCGGATCACCGACAGGAAAAAGGATTTGATAATTACAGCAGGGGGTAAAAATATTGCCCCTCAGAATATTGAAAACCAGCTTAAATTCAGTCCCTACATCAATGATGCCATAGTGATCGGGGATGGAAGAAAATACCTGACGGCTTTAATTATGATCGATGAGGACAATGTTGTGAAATATGCCCAGGACAACCGCATCCCCTTTACAACCTATTCTGATCTGTCAAAAAATACAGAGATTAAGCGGTTGATCACCACGGAGGTGGAAAAGGTAAACAAGACCATGGCCAGTGTTGAAACCATAAAGAAGTTTACCATATTTGACAGGAGACTGGACCAGGAAGGCGGAGAATTAACTCCCACTATGAAGGTCAAACGGAAATATATCAATGAGATGTACAAGGAGATAATAGAGTCTATGTACTAGTGGAATGTCCCTTTAATACCTTTACTATGAATTACTATAAATATTCCCTCCCCCTTGATGGGGGAGGGTTAGGGTGGGGGTGAAGAATCGCTATGTTGCCCCCTCCCCTTAATCCCCTCCCACCAAGGGAGGGGAGACATTTTTGGTAAAGTTATTTATGAGTCAAAGCACTAGTAGTACGTTTCTTTATTAAGGTGTCATCTCGACCGAAGGGAGAGATCTTTTTACCTAGCCGTTATAAATAAGATTTCTCGTTTCACTCGAAATGACAGTATCCGAATGTTATTTTCGAAACACCCTCCTATGTAGAAGGTAAAATTGAAGGATAAGGAATCCATTTTGATAGTCGATGACGAAGAAGAATTCAGAGAGTCCCTGAAGGCGATACTCAAGGATCGTTATCAGGTATTCACTGCCGAGAGCAACCAAACAGCCCTGAATATCATCGAAGGCAATAAAATTAATGTAGTACTCATCAGTTTCGATACATCTAACGCCGAAGGAGTGAACTTTGTCAGAAGGGTAAAGGAGATTAACGGAGAGGTCGATGTAGTTCTGGTTTCGTATCTTGGCATCTTAAGGAGTCTACCAGGGTATTTAAGGTTGGGAGCCAGTCTCTGTATAGCAAAACCAACCGAAGAGGTCCATTTCATTTCCTTTCTGACAGAGGTTCTAGTCAAACAGAGATTCCAGAAAGAAATAGAGCACGTCCGTTCAGAGGCCAAAGAACGCCATCGTTTTGGACAGATTATCAGCAAAGACAGAAAGATGAGAGAGATATTTGACATTATTAAGGAGGTGACGTCTACCTCAACCAGTGTCTTGATTACGGGAGAGAGTGGAACAGGAAAAGAACTGGTCGCCAGGGCAATACACTATCAGGGCAACAGAAAGGATAGCCCATTTGTGGTGGTGAACTGCGGCGCCATACCTTCAGAACTCATGGAGAGTGAACTTTTTGGTTACGAGAAAGGGGCATTTACAGGTGCACATGGCCCGCACCCTGGGAAAGTTTGAACATTCCAACGGTGGCACCCTGTTTCTTGACGAGGTATCTGCACTACGTTTAGACCTTCAATCGAAATTGCTCCGAGTTTTACAGGATAAACAGATTCAAAGGATTGGAAGTAACAAAACCGTCACCCTGGATGTAAGGGTAATCGCTGCCACAAATATAGATTTAGAAAAGGAGGTTCGGGGAAATAGATTTCGAAGTGACCTTTACTTTCGCCTCAATGTTGTACCCATCCATCTGCCGCCATTGAGGAAGCGTAAAAATGACATTCCGTTGTTGGCACAGTTCTTTCTTGAAACTTACAACAAGCACCATAATAAGAAGATCGAAGGATTTTCACCTAATGCCTTTGCGACCCTTTGTAAATACTCCTGGCCTGGAAATGTTCGAGAGCTCCAGAATCTAGTTGAAAGGCTGGTTGTCCTTTCCAGACAGGATAGGTTAATAACATTGAGCAATCTCCCAATAGAACTGTTTATGGATGGGAAACAAAATGGACAAGAAGTGGAAGAAATAAGAGACGATGAATTAGGGCTAACGAAGATCAAAGAAGGGTTTGAGAAGCGATTCATCCTTCAGACATTAGAAAAGACGAACTGGAACCAAACTGAAGCCGCAAAGATACTTAAAATACACCGAAACACCCTTGTGAAGAAGTTAACCCGTCTAAAGATTAGGGACAAAGTTCAATCCAAAAATGGAGATAAATAAAATTGTCTATTTCAACTTGCACACGAAAGTAGCCAATTAGGGTCTTTTTTGCTCCCAAAGATGTGCAATAAGCCTGCTATTTAATCTCTTACCCTTTTCATAAATGTCTTATTATTGAATAATAGGTTCTTTATATATAAAAAGTTGGCTTGTAAAAAGTAAGCCATGTCAATATGTTAGAATAAATTTTGCAACAATTATTTATCGCTTAGATTGAAAAAATGGAAGTTGGTACAGTTTTTGTATAAATTATTGTAGGATGTTTAGTTGAAGAAGAGGCTGGCTTTAACTATACCCGGGGATTAAATTCCTGAACGAAGCTACTTAAATAGTTCACCCTGAAAAATGAAAAATTTCCTTTGGAGCAAACAT
>PFIF01000232.1:0-311 GCA_002782605.1 Deltaproteobacteria bacterium CG_4_8_14_3_um_filter_43_13
TGATGTGATTGTTCCCTCGCAGTGGCTGGATGGGCTTCTTCAATTTGCTAAGCAGGAGAAGCTGGATATTGTCAGTCCTGCCATCAGGGAAGGGGAGTACAATTATGACATTGAGATGTATGCCCGGGAATATATCTCCAAAATGCAAAACGTCAAACGCCTCGGGATTGCCGATGGCATATGTTTCATGGTGCATCGAAGCGTGTTCGATAAAATCGGTTTTTTTGATGAACATTTTCGAATTGGGCAGTTTGAAGATGTGGATTTTTTCCGAAGAGCAAAGATGGCAGGCTTTCGTTTGGGGATTACGG
>PFIF01000232.1:479-3488 GCA_002782605.1 Deltaproteobacteria bacterium CG_4_8_14_3_um_filter_43_13
TCTGGCGAATCGGAGAGAAGACGTTTTACGGCCACACGCTCAAAGAGAAATGGCAGGGCGGGAGGTTGCGTTATTACTAGCATAAAAGGAAATCCAAAAAGAAAAGGGCCTTCTTTCTTGATTGTTTCTCTGCGGTACAGCGGTGACGTTTTGCTGTCCACACCCCTGGCGTTATCCATTAAGATACAGATGCCGGAAGCCGTCGTAGATTATCTTGTCTTTGAAGGCACACAGGATGTTTTATGCAACAATCCTTACGTCCGAAATGTCCTGACCATTCCTCCGGAAAGTAAAAACATTCGTTTTTTTATGTCTCTTTTTAAACGATACGATTATGCCATCGGGACAAATCCGTCTGATCGGACCAATATTTACTGTGCTGATGCCGGGCGGACTTCCATCGGGTTTTCGTATTTCTTCCCCCGTAAGGATTGGTGGAAGAAAATTATTCTGAGTCAGTGTCGTTTCTATGATGATCAGATGCACATCATTCCCCTTATCCTTTCGCAATTGGAAACACTAGATATCCCCCCCCCCGTCCTCGCGTTGTCATGGGGTACGATGAGGCGGATGATAATTTTGTGACGGAACATTTAGGAGATAAGAATTATATCCTGTTGCATCCTTACTCGCGGAAGGATTATAAGGATTGGCCCGCTCCGGCATGGGGGAATCTTGCCGGATTGATTCAGGAAAAATGGGGATTAAAACCTGTTTTTACCGTTTCTCCGGATTCTGCCGATGAAACGGTTTTAAAAAACATCAAATCTTGTTCCCATGCTGAAATTTTTACGCTTCACCAACCGTATAATATGTGTCAATTGGCGGCTGCGATTAAAGGTAGCAAAGGCTTTGTGGGTGTGGATACCGTGGTGACCCATATGGCAGCGGCGCTGGATATGCCCACGGTCGCGTTATTTGGTCCATCCCTGGTCAGGCACTGGGGGCCGTGGTCGAATGGTTCTTTTGAAAAAACGCCCTACCATGACCAGAGCGGCACGCAGCATTTTGGAAAGGTCACGGTCGTAAAAAAGAATTGGCCCTGTGTACCGTGTAACAAAGAAGTATGTGAAATGAGCCATGGGGGACACATTGAATGTATGGCGGCCATTACACCGGAAGAGGTTTTCACGGAACTTAGGTGCGTTTTAGGAGAAAACATGGTTGCGTAACATTTCATAATTGGCATTTCCAGGGGGTAAGATGACCAGTCCCAAGGTGAGCATTTGTGTGCCGACTTACAACTACGCTAGATTTCTGCCCGAAAATATTGAATCCATTTTGAAGCAAAGCTTCGATGATTTTGAGTTGATTATAATAGATGACTGTTCAAATGACAATACAAAGGAAGTTGTGAACAGATATGCTTCTTGCGACAATAGGATCAAGTTCAAGATCAATTCCTGCAATGTTGGCATGGTTCAAAATTGGAACTTATGTTTGAGGGAGGCAAAGGGGACTTATATTAAATATGTTTTTGGAGATGACTTTCTGACTGATAAAGATTCTTTAAAAAAGTTACTAGAGGCGATGGAGTCCCATCCTGAAGTTTCATTGGTAAGTTCTGCGAGATACATATCGGATGAAAATTCCAAGGTTATGGGAACTTGGTCTTATTTTAAGGATAGAGACTTGATGGAAGGGACGAAAGTAATTAACAGATGTCTGCTTCGGGGAGAAAACCTTGTTGGCGAACCTTCTGTGGTGTTGTTTAAGAGAAATCAGGCCAATCGGGGATTTAATGAAAAATATGCCCAATGGGTCGATCTGGAGATGTGGTTCCACCTTTTAGAGCAAGGGCTGTTCGCTTATAGCGATGAGCCGTTGAGTGCGTTTCGTATTCACAATCAACAACAGACAGAGAAAAATAGAATAGCGAATGCGACACCTTTTGACGCATTTTATTTATATGGAGATTATTTGCATAGGCCTTATATAACGTTCAATAATTTCACGAAAAGTTATATTCAGTTTAAATATAGCTACCAGATATGGAAAGCATATAAAAAAGGTAATATTAGCAAACATCTGGCTTTCGAAAAAATTAAGTATCGTTATAGCATAATAGAGTTTTGGTTTCTCTTTTGCCTGTACAAAATTTGCAGACCGTGCATCAATCTTGTTGAACATTTCAGAAAGGTCCAGTTTAAAAATATAAGGGAATAAAGGCAAAGGCCGAGGGGACGGTTCTATTTTATTTCCTTTTTCGCTTCCGCCCTTTCGAGAGAAAATAGAACCGCCCCTTTTATTCCACCCTTTATTCCAAAGACAAGCTTCTCGTCCCATGAACCGACTTACCATTCTTACCCATTATGATAAAGACAATTTAGTTGACGCCTATGTACGGTATTTTGTAGACGTCTTGAAAACAATTAGCGACTGCATAATCTTTGTTACAACTTCATCTATCAACCAAAATGATATTACATGTTTGAAAAAAACGTGCGATTCCGTAATCATACGAGAGAATGTTGGTTACGATTTTGCGAGCTGGCGAGCCGGGATGAACTCAATAGCAAATATTGCCGACTTTGATGAATTGGTAATATGCAACGACAGCGTTTACGGACCGCTATATCCTTTGGCTGATATCTTTGAGGTTATGAGTAAAAAAGACTGTGATTTCTGGGGTATGACAGAGAATTACGAGATAGACTATCACCTCCAGAGTTATTTCCTGGTGTTCAAGAAAAATGTTCTTAATTCTAAGCCGTTCAAAGATTTTTGGAACTCTGTGCGAATTGAGAAGGTGAAGGAACAAATAATCAAAAAATATGAGGTTGGATTAACCCAGTTCTTAATCTCGGCAGGTTTTAAACCATGCGCTTATGCATCGTATTCGCCTTCTGTTGCCCGAGTGCGAAGGGCAAAAGTTGCTTCGGCTCTAAAAAGACCTTCCCAAGCCTTAAGCACATTGGTATCAAGAAATGGGTATGCAGATTTCACTAAGGTAAACCCGACTCTCCTGTTCTGGAAAGAGCTTATTGTAAAGCACAAAATGCCCTTCAT
>PFIF01000126.1:0-2695 GCA_002782605.1 Deltaproteobacteria bacterium CG_4_8_14_3_um_filter_43_13
GGATTAAGGGGAGGGGGCAACATAGCGATTCTTCACCCCTACCCTGCCCCTCCCCCATCAAGGGGGAGGGAATATTTATAGTAATTCATAATAAAGGTATTAAAGGGACATTCCACTAGATTAATTGTACAAACAAGGGGCAGACTATTGGAGATAAAGACTGACTTTCTGGTTATAGGGAGTGGCATTGCCGGGTTGACATTTGCCCTCAAGGTCTCAAAATATGGTACTGTCGCAATTGTTACTAAAAAAAACAAGATAGAATCAAGTACCAACTACGCCCAGGGTGGCATCGCATCGGTTTTGAATGATGGTGATAGCTTCGATCTGCACATTAAGGACACCTTGATAACTGGTGACGGACTCTGCCATGAGGACGTGGTCAAGATGGTTGTGGAGAACGGCCCTGACAGAATAAGAGACCTGGAAGGTTGGGGGGTGAAATTTACCGGTGGTGAAGGAGATACCGGTTCTAAATACGATCTGGGTAAAGAGGGTGGACACTCAAAGAGGAGGATTGTCCATGCCTCAGATTTTACCGGTCAAGCAATAGAAAAGGCATTAATAGAAAGGATAGAATCGAATAAAAACATCAAATTATATGAAAACATGATTGCCATAGACCTTATTATCCAGTCAAAGGTCAACAAGTGGGGAAGATTTGGTGCAGACAGAGAGGATACGTGCTGGGGGGCATATGTCCTGGATATTAAGGGAAACGCCATTCATACCTTCCTTTCGAAAGTGACCCTCCTGGCTACTGGAGGAGCAGGCAAGGTCTATCTTATCACCAGCAACCCCGATATTGCTACCGGGGATGGAATGGCAATGGCATACAGGGCAGGCGCCAGGATAGCCAATATGGAATTCATTCAGTTCCACCCAACCTGCTTGTATCACCCTGAGGCAAAGTCCTTCTTAATATCTGAAGCCCTCAGAGGAGAAGGAGGTATTCTCAGGCTGGGAGATGGTACACCTTTTATGAAGATATACCACTCCTCAGGGGATCTTGCGCCAAGAGACATAGTGGCCCGGGCAATAGACAATGAATTGAAAAAGAGCGGTGATGATTGTGTGTTTCTAGACATCAGCCACAGGGATGCTGATTTAATCAAACGGAGGTTCCCCAATATTTACGAAAGGTGCCTTTCCTTCGGGATTGATATGACAAAGGAACTCCTTCCGGTTGTTCCTGCTGCTCATTATATATGTGGTGGAGTAGTGACGGATATTAACGGAGAGACCAGCATAAAAAAGCTCTATGCCTGTGGAGAAACAGCCTTTACCGGACTCCACGGAGCAAATAGACTGGCAAGCAATTCTCTTTTAGAGGCATTGGTATTCAGTCATAGTGCATCTATCAAAAGTGTCAAGGATCTCAAGGACGATCGAAAAAGCCCCCCCCAGATTCCGCAATGGGATTCCAGTGGTGCCGTAGATAGCGACGAGTCTGTGGTCGTATCTCAAAATTGGGACGAGATCAGACGTCTTATGTGGAACTATGTAGGAATTGTAAGATCCGATAAACGGCTAAAGAGGGCCAAAAGGAGAATTCAACTTCTTCAAGAAGAGATAACGGAATATTACTGGAATTTTACCATAACCAGCGATCTGGTGGAGCTCCGAAATATAGCCATAGTAGCCAGGCTAATAATAGAATCTGCCCTGACAAGAAAGGAAAGCAGAGGCCTACATTTCAATAGAGACTACCCGGAAAGAGATGATGCAAATTGGAAAACAGATACTATCGTTGATCCCAGAGGAAGAATACAATGAGTGTTAAAACAAAAAGCAATATTTCCCATGATGTTCATTCTATATCTGAAATGAGTAACAATTCCAGTTATGCAAAGCTCCTTGGATTAAAAGTAATTGAAGTTTCTAAAGGTAAAGCAAGGATATCCCTGAAGCTGAAGCAGGAGTTGCTAAATCCCTCAAAGGCTCCTCATGGCGGTGCCATCCTGTCATTAGCCGATCACACTTGTGGAACCGCAGCTATGACCTTGGGGCCGTGTGTTGGGGGTCAGTTCAGTGTTAATTTTATTTCTTCTCCCAAGATAGACGAAGACATAGTTGCCGAGGCATGGGTAATCCACAATGGGCGTAAGACAAGAATAATAGAAGTAGAGGTCAAAGACCAGAGCGATAGATTGGTAGCGAAAGGCACAGCCGTAGGTATAGTTTTAGAATAACAGTGGTAAAACTTTTTAATCCTTATGCCATGGAAGCCTGGCCTCTGGATTGCTCCAGAAAATGGATAGGTATACAGAGATCACAATTGCTCCCAGCCAGAAAGCCACTATCTGGGAAGGTTCCCATGTGTCCGTTTTGGATAAGTGCATTATCACCTCTCCAATAACAAAGTTGATCAATCCCCAGATCACATTGGTCAAAGGACGTGACTTGCGGGCGAAGGGGGTCATGTGAGTTTTGCCACATATCCCTTGAATGAAATGGGGAATCCCATTGAAATAAAAGATAGCCGCAAAGAAAAACCCTATTAATCTGATCATAATCCTTTCCTCCTTTATATAAAACTCTTACTACTCTCTAACCCCTTATCCCAGCAAAAACCCCGCTTTTTAGAATGTCTTCAGCACCATTAATAATGCTGTCTATGAGTTCCTTCACAGTTAATATCTTGTCTATTCCGCTCACAGCCAGAGAGCCAGGAGCAAGTTTTAGTACTTCATCA
>PFIF01000126.1:2718-5490 GCA_002782605.1 Deltaproteobacteria bacterium CG_4_8_14_3_um_filter_43_13
CCGGAGTTTTCAAAGCCCCCGCAGTAATAATACCCACCCCCCCTGCCTCGGAAACAGGTGCTGCAATCGCCGAAGTGCCAAATCCTCCGTATGACCCTTGAATAATAGGATACTTTATCCCCAGCATCTCTGTAACTCTAGTCTTCCATTCCATGTTTCACCTTCCCTATTTTTATTTCACCTTTTCCTTTGCCTGCAGTTCAACCACATTTGATTCTTCTCTGAACATTGAAGAACGGCCGTTAAACATTGCACCTTCTGCAATGCTGAGTTTGCTTGTCGTAATCTCCCCTGTAACCTGTCCTTTTGCCTTAATCTCTATAATTTCTCTGGCGTTCAGATTGCCGTCAACCCTGCCTCCGACAATAATGCCTCTTGAGACGGTATCGCCTTTAAGATGCGCTGTTTCTCCAAGTATGAGCCAGTTAGCTTCAATATTGCCTTCAACTGTGCCGTCAATCCGCAGTGTCCCCTGTGCTTTTATGTCGCCTTTGAAATGACAGTTGCTGCCGATAAATGACCCGAGTTTTTCTGTGTTTTTTGAAAACATTGAACCAATTGAACCCATTTCTTAATTCCCCCCCTTAGATAAAAGGTTTCGGATTAACAGGACTGCCGTTTTCCCATACTTCGTAATGAAGATGGGGACCTGTTGCCTCTCCTGTCGAGCCGACATAGGATATGACATCTCCTCTTTTTACCTTCTGGCCTATCTTAACCTCAATCGTCTTGTTATGAGCATAAACCGTTGAAAATCCGAAACCGTGCTCGACAACTACAATATTGCCGCCAATGCCATGCCATCCGGCAAAACTCACTATGCCGTCAGCAGTGACTGTAACAGGATTGCCCGGAGAGGAGCTTATATCTATTCCGTTGTGAAAATCTTTTTCACCGGTTATAGGATGCTTCCTTTTGCCATAGGGTGAAGTTACATTCCCTATGAGAGGCCAGCCTTTGGGTGTTGCCATGTAAAGGTCTCTTCGCTGGCTCAGGTAATCTTTTATCTCTCCAATGTCTTCAACCGTCTTTTTTATCTGCTTCTTCAGAGCTTCCATGTCAATTACGCCGCTGTCTGATGTATCCACGTTTTCAAGAACATCTTCTTTGGATTTCAGAGAAAAGAGTTTTTTGAACTCAGCTTCCGTTTTTTTAAGCGCTGACATTGTTGTCTTCATTTCCAGAAACTCGTCGGAATAATACTGAACCTTCTCCTGCATCCTGTAATATTCAAGCGTGTCAATAGCTATTGAGAAGACATAACCGGTTCCAATGAGCCAGAGGAGCACTGAAATGAATATGCCTATAGAAGGTATCTTGAGACTGAACGGTTTTCTGCTGCTGTGAGGTATTACCATTATAGTTATCGGAGTAAATGCTTTTTTAAGCAGAAATCTCATTCTAAGCATATCTTCCGCACTGACCTCCTTTCTCAATATTGCCTATTACAAAAGAATCAACCCCCGCCTCGATTCTCTTGGGAAGGATCAATCTTAAAGGATTTCTTCAGCGAAATATCCCCCTCAATTGAATAAACAAAGATTACAATTTCTTTAAACCCTACCCCTCCTTTTGGCCTTTTAATACATCCTTTTAAGGGTTTTGAATACTTTATTGCAAAGAACTGTCCCTTTCTGTAGTCCACGGGAACCCCGTTTTTAACTTCAACCATGGAAGATGCCCCGCAGATGGGAGGGTTAATATCTTCATTTTGCGCTATCATTGCTATGTATCCAGAAACCAGTCTATTGTCTTCAGTGTTGTTAAATACTGTAAAGGTAAAATTAATAATATCCGGCTCTGATTTAGCCGTCACCACCTTAAAATCTCCTATACTGATTTTCGATGATAACAGTGTCGCTATCTTGGATTTTTCTGGAATACCTGGACCACGTGAAACAGGGGCACTCCTGGGGTTATAGACCGGTTTAACCCCTTTTATTTCAATAGAATTTAACTGGTTTCTAATATCCAACTCTAACCTTTGAATCTCTTTGACCAATAAAGCCCTCTCCCGGCACAAGGAAAAGTACCCATAGGTAAAATACATAGAGGCTAATATTGAACATACAAGCAATATAAGGATATAAATAAACCTATTGGTTTTTATTTCAAATGACCATATCTTACCCACGTGCCTCATAAAGATAATGGTTAAAGAGTCTTTTTTCATCTTTATCTCGCTGGAAGCTTATTTTTGAGTACTATCGTTATCAAAATCTGACTTCCAATCCTCACCGACAATTTTCCAGTCGTCCCCTTTCTTCTCTAAATACAATCTCTTTATCCCCGAATCGTCATAGCTGTCTGAACGATAGTCCTGCTGAAAAGCTGCAATTACCTTATTCTCTTGTTTAAGTATTTTAATATCACCTATCTTTATATTAATAGTACGTACCTTTTTATTGAGGGCCTTTTTATAATCTCTCCATGACTGCCAGCCCATACCCTTAGCATTGAACCCTTTAGAATAACAAGACATATACCTGCCTAACTCTTTGTTTTCCCAGTAGCCCTTCCATTTAGAAATAAAAGAACGGATTGATTGTTCTTCTAACTCCAAAGTGGGTTTAATTAAAGGCTTCTCTTTTGGTTTTAGAATATTTTTAGCCAAACGGGCTCTATACTTTTTCAAAGAAGGGGGCAACGGACTCCATGTCTCGCCTATGATCTCCCAACCATTTTTCCCTTTTTCTAAATACAATCTCTTCAATCCAAAACTATCAAAGCTACCTGAATGGTAACTCTGAAGGAAAAGTGCAACAACGCTAT
>PFIF01000126.1:5540-19170 GCA_002782605.1 Deltaproteobacteria bacterium CG_4_8_14_3_um_filter_43_13
AGAGACCTCTTTTTGGCTCTCCACGACTGCCAGTCCATGTTCTCTGACCGAAACCTCTCAGAATAACTTGCCATATAGTTGTCTAATTCCTTGTTTTCCCAATAGCTTAACCATTTGGAAATAAAATCCTGAATCTCTCTATTCTCCTGTAGAAGGGAATCTTTATGTAGGTAATCTATTTTTTCTTTGATAATTATCGGTGTGCTATGGGGTTCAATATATCTTGAGAGGTAAAGTACATCCTCATTTTCCAGGGCTATACATCCATTTGTATCAGTAGGTATCAACTCCTTATTTGTACCGTGAAGCCATATCCCATTACCACCCTTATTCCTTCTTTTATCCAGGTAATTAGGGTAATCCAGTACGAAGGCCTTCACTCCATATTTGGATGGTAGTCCCCTGCCCTCAATGATCTCAGTAACAAAATAGACCCCTTCCGGGGTTTAAAAATCCCCTTTTCTTTCTTTGTAGCCGCTATTTTCCCCTGTAGAGGAATTAAATATCTTTGACAACACATATCCATGGTTGCCGTATGAGTATAAATAGAGCTTTTGTTTCGATTTGTCAACGAGAATAGCGTAAGACTTGTCTCCATCTCCCATGTTAATCAATGAGCTTGGGATTCTGTCTGTTATGGGACCTTTTGTCGATATACTACCGGGGGTAACTCGTTGAATTGCATGGGAAAGATTGGTTAAAAAGGTTAATGGAATTAAAAGGAATGGTATGCTTATAAGGCCAGATAATTTCCTTCTAACATTCACAATAAACATCTCCTTGTACCTTTTTTGATTTGACCTGGTCCCGCTTCATTGTGAAATTGGAATGGTGGAATGGTGGAATGGTGGAATGGTGGGATTTTGGGGACATCTTAATTCATCAATCTTGGAGAAAGTCTGCTTTTGTGAATACAGCCTCCAGTTGATACCCCTCTTTTGCTAAATTTTCTCTGCCTCCCTCTTCCCTATCGACCAAAGTCAGAACTTTAACTACCTCATAACCCTCTTCCTCAGCTCGATGGATAGCCTTTAAGGTTGAACCCGCCGTTGTCACCACATCATCTACTATTGCAACCTTAGCTCCCTTTCTCAGACCTTTCACCCCTTCAATCCATAGCGACGTGCCGTGTTTTTTCGGTTCTTTTCTGACAATAAATGCCTGGATGGGATTCCCTTCAGTATAACTAACCACAGATATGGCAGTAACAATAGGATCTGCGCCCAAACTCAACCCCCCTACCCCATCTATAGGAACCCTGGACATTCGGATTATATCATAAAATATCTTGCCCACCAAATACGAGCCTTCAGCACTAAGGGTTGTCTGTTTCCCATCAATATACATCTCACTTTCTCTCCCGGAAGCTAAGACAAACTTTCCCCTTTCGTATGACTTTTCCTTTAGTATTTTTAATAGCCTGCTTTTGTAATCCATATCTCTCTCGAACAGTGAACAGTGAACAGTGAACAGTGAACAGTGATCAGTGAACAGTGAACAGTGATCAGTGGTCAGTTGTCAGTTGTTAGGCAACTCCGATTCTATCGGAGCTTCCCGAATTATTAAACTATCGGATAACATCAAGATGTCGATAATACTTCAAAATTAAAGTTTTTCCTGATCTCTGACAACTGATACCCGTGAACTGTTACCAACTATATAACTATCTCTCTCTCGAACAGAGTCAGTTGCCTGGAGTCCAGATCAACAGGGGGCTCTATGGGGTATTCCCCGGTAAAACATGCATCACAAAAACCACATCCACCATTTTTAACCGATTCTCTAAGTCCTTCAATACTCAAATACTCAAGGGAATCAGAAGTTATAAACCGGTTGATTTCAGAAACAGTGTGAAAAGAAGCAATAAGCTCTGTTTTGGCGGGGGTGTCAATGCCATAAAAGCATGGATGGGCAGTAGGAGGAGAGCTTATTCGAACATGGATTTCTCTGGCTCCTGCGTTTCGTATCATATTTATTATCTTGTGAGAAGTAGTCCCCCTTACGATAGAATCATCAATGACTATCACCCTTTTCCCCCTCAAAAAGTCCTTTACCGGGTTAAGCTTAATCTTTGCGCCAAAATGCCTTATAGACTGCTGGGGCTCAATAAATGTCCTTCCCACATAGTGGTTTCTTATGAGTCCCATCTCAAAAGGTATAGAAGATTCTTCAGCATAACCAATAGCGGCAGGAATCCCTGAATCTGGCACAGGTATTACAATATCCGCATCAACTGGGTTTTCCCGAGCCAGTTGTCTGCCCATCTCTTTTCTAACAGCATAGACGTTTCTTCCGAATATGTTGCTGTCAGGACGCGAGAAGTAGACTAATTCAAATATACAGCACTTGTTCAAAGGGGTGAATGGTTTATAGGAAGTGAGTCCGTGATCATCGATAAGCAAAATTTCTCCTGGTTCAATCTCACGTATGTATTCGGCCTCTATTAAATCTAAGGCACAGGTCTCAGATGATACTATATAAGTACCCTTAAGCCTTCCCAAAACCAGAGGGTGAAAGCCATGAGGATCACGGACAGCAACCATCTCTCTTTCCGTAAGAAATAGCAAAGAATACGCCCCTTTTATCCTTGAAAGGGCACCGATTATACGCTCAACCAGTGAGCTTGCCCGGGAGGTTGCCATAAGATGCACTACTATCTCTGTATCCATTGTAGATTGAAAGATTGAGCCACCCTCCTCCAGTTCATGCCTCATCAGTCCTGCATTCACCAAATTCCCATTGTGGGCAACCGCTATACCCCCTTGAGAGTAACTTACTACAAAGGGTTGCGCGTTTTTTAATAAACTTGAACCGGCCGTTGAATACCGCACATGACCTATAGCGCTACAACCGGTTAACTTGCTTAAGATATCTTCGTTGAATATATCCGCAACCAGGCCCATCTGACGATGGGAACGCAGTATTCTGCTATCAGATGATACAATGCCAGCGCTTTCCTGCCCCCGGTGCTGCAGGGCATATAATCCCAGATACGTCAGGTTGGCGGCTTCAGGATGTCCAAAGACCCCAAAGACACCGCATTCTTCTCTAAATTTATCAAACATTATGGGTTTCCTGATCCCTTCCCTCAGACCCTCTCTTCAATGGCCCTTTTCCACCTTTGTTTAAGAACCTCCACAGGACAATCAATAAGTTCGTTGATTACCAATCTATCTCCGCCAACTCTTCCAATAATATTAAAAGGGGCTTTATTTTTTCCTGCAATTTCCTTAAAATGATCCAAATTACCCTTATCCAATGAGACTATAATCCGAGATTGAGATTCTCCAAATAGAAGGCAGTCTCCTCTCATATTTTTACTAATATTTACCGTGGCGCCACGATTAAACTTCGGTCCCGAGAAACAGCATTCTGCCAGCGCGACAGCGATACCGCCTTCAGAACAATCATGGGCTGATTTTATTATTCCTTTCTGGATAACCTCCAAACAGGTATTCTGAACAGCAATCTCTAAATCCAGCTCAATCCCTGGAGGCATCCCCTCTTCGATGCCATGGACAACTGCCAGGTATTCACTGCCCCCCAGCTCCTCGTAAATCTTTCCCAGCATTACTATCACATCGCCATCATCTTTAAACCACTGGGTTTGGTGAAGGTTAATATCGGGAATAATACCAACCATAGCCACTGTAGGTGTAGGGTAGATACCCTCTCCCTGGGTCTCATTGTAAAAACTGACATTTCCCCCCACCACCGGAGTGTTCAGTCTTTTACAGGCATCACTAATCCCGTTAGTTGCCTGCTCAAACTGCCACATTATCTCAGGCTTTTCAGGGTTGCCAAAATTAAGGCAATCGGTTATAGCCAGGGGCTTTGCCCCGGAGCATACCAGATTCCTTGCTGCCTCGGCAACGGCTATCATCCCACCTACGTAAGGATCAAGGTAACAGTATCGGCTATTACAATCAACCGTCATTGCAATGCCTTTATTTGTCCCCTTCACTCTTATAACAGCCGCATCAGAACCAGGTAAAACCACAGTATTGGTTCGCACCATATGGTCATATTGCCCGTAAACCCACCCCTTGCTGGCAATATTAGGAGATCCCAATAATTTAAGGAAAATTCCCGTATATTCTGTTGGTTCAGGAAGGTTATCTACAGAAAATCTTTGGGTCATGGAAAGGTATTCAGGTCTTTCTTTGGGCCGCAAATAGACTGGGGATTCCTCGGACAAAGCCCTGGCTGGTATTTCAGCTACCATCACACCATCATTCATAACCCTAAGTAACCCATCATCTGTAACACTACCCACCACGGATACGTCCAAATCCCATTTTTTAAATACTTCCTCTACCTCTTTTTCATGACCCTCCTTCACAACCAGAAGCATTCTCTCCTGAGATTCTGACAACATCAGTTCGTAAGGTATCATCCCCACTTCCCGTCTTGGCACTTTGGAAAGATCTATCTCAATCCCTGTCCCTCCTCTACTTGCCATTTCACAGGATGAACACGTCAGTCCTGCTGCACCCATATCTTGAATACCAACTATACAATCTCTGCTCATTACCTCAAGGCAGGCTTCCAGTAAGAGCTTCTCTGTAAAAGGGTCACCAACCTGAACCGTGGGACGTCTCTCTACCGACTTTTCATCGAATTCTTCTGAAGCCATAGTTGCGCCATGAATACCGTCTCTCCCTGTTTTAGAGCCAACGTAGATGACAGGATTCCCCGGTCCACAGGCAACCCCTTTGAATATTCTCTCCTTTTTAACCAATCCCAGGGTAAAGACATTGACCAATATATTTCCATTGTAGCATTTATTAAAATAAGTCTCTCCTCCAACCGTAGGTACACCAATGCAGTTGCCGTAGCCTGATATACCCCCTACCACTCCATTGAGCAAATACCTGGTTTTAGGGTGATCGAAAGATCCGAAGCGTAAAGAATTCAGGGAAGCTATAGGTCTGGCTCCCATGGTAAAAATATCACGCAAAATGCCTCCAACCCCTGTAGCTGCCCCTTGATAGGGTTCAATAAAAGAAGGATGATTATGGCTCTCCATCTTAAAGACAATGGCCATACCATCACCGATATCAACTATTCCTGCGTTCTCTCCCGGACCTTGAATGATATGTTCTCCGCTGGTGGGGAAGTTCTTCAGAAAAACCCTTGAACTCTTATAACTGCAATGCTCACTCCACATTACTGAAAAGATACCTAATTCTGTATAGTTAGGGTCTCTTCCTAGAATCTGCTTTATCTTTTCATACTCTTCATCCGTCAATCCATGTTCTTTGATTAGTTCTTCAGTAATTTCAGGCTCTTTAAAATTATCCATTATATATCAGTTCCACAGTTGGATATTATGCGGATGATGCAGGCACAAAGAATAGTTCAGTTACCAGTTATCAGTTATCGGTTAATTATTAACTGTTAACCGTAAACCGTATTTTTAGTGCCTTTGGTGCTTTGTGCCTCTGTGCCTATTTTCATATAAACATTATGCAAAGCTCTTCATAATAGACTGAAAAATCACCCTGCCGTCTTCATTCCCCAGTATCCCCTCAGCACATCTTTCGGGATGGGGCATCATTCCAAGGACATTCCGTTCTTTATTGCATATTCCTGATATATTCCAGAAGGCACCATTTGGATTGGCATCATCTGTAATATCCCCATTCTTGCTAGAATACCTGAACACTATCTGATGGTTGTCCTTCAATTCCTGCAATGTCTTTTCATCAGCATAATAATTTCCGTCGAAATGAGCAATAGGCATCTTGAATACTCCCCCTACCTTCCCTTGATTGGTAAAAGGGGTCTCGTTGTTTTCGAGCCGGAGATAAACATTATCACATATAAATTTCAAAGATCTATTTGTCATCATAACACCGGGTAACAAACCTGCTTCCAGGAGTATTTGAAAACCATTACAGATTCCGAGGACTAAGCCTCCGTTATAAGCAAACTTCCTTATCTCCTTCATTATAGGAGAAAACTTTGCAATAGCACCGGGTCTCAAGTAATCACCATGAGAAAATCCGCCAGGGAGTATCAAACAGTCAACAGGTGGCAATCTATCCTCTTTATGCCAGATAAACCCCACTTCCTGTTTTAATATATGTTTTATAACATGGTAGCAATCATGATCACAGTTTGACCCGGGAAAAACTATTACTCCAAATTTCATTGGTACTCCAAAGGCTCCGATCATTTGTGACAAGTCACATTCAAACGGCTCTGCAATTCAGACACTAGACTCAAGACTTTAGACATCAGACTTTTCTATATAGGAGTCTAATGTCTGATGTCTATGGTCTGCTGTCTGAATCACAGTTACTCATCACTAATCTCAAATTGATAATCCTCTATTATCGGATTCGTCAACAACTTTTCACACATCTCCTTAATCCTAGTATCAGCTTTACCCCTTTCAATATCATCGAATCTAACTTCCATATACTTCCCTAATCTTATATCTCTTACCTCTTTATAGCCAAGGGATTCTAAGGAATGCTGCACTGCCTTTCCCTGGGGATCCAGCACACCCTTCTTCAGCGTCACATATATCTTTGCCAGCAATTTTTATCTCCTTATCCAAACACTCTCTGAAAGATTTCATCTCTGTGTCTTAAGTGCCAATTAACATCAAAACACTTTTCTACTTCGTTTTCAGTTAAATGCTTCATTATAACCTCATCCTGTAAGATCAAACACTGGAAATCAGCATCTTCCTTCCATACCCTCATGGCATTTCTCTGAACCATCTCATAAGCGTCTTCACGGCTTACCCCTTTTCTGGTAAGTGCCAAAAGCAACCCTTGGGAGAAGATCAGCCCATGTGTTCGATGCATATTGTTCAGCATATTTTCCGGGTACACCTGCAACCCATCTATAAGACCGGTAATCCTATTCAACATGAAATCAACAAGTATAGTACTGTCTGGCAATATAATCCTTTCTACCGATGAATGGCTGATGTCTCTCTCATGCCAGAGAGGGATATTCTCTAATGCTGCCAAAGAATTTGATCTTACTACCCTGGCCAGGCCAGAGAGGTTTTCAGAGAGGATAGGATTCCGTTTATGGGGCATAGCAGAAGACCCCTTTTGCCCCTCAGAAAAAAACTCTTCCGCTTCAAGTACCTCTGTGCGCTGCAGGTGTCTGATCTCTGTAGCAAATTTATCAACGGAGCTCGCTATTATAGCCAATGTGGTAAGGTACTCAGCATATCTATCTCTCTGGATAATCTGGGTTGAAATAGGAGCGGGCTTCAGATCAGACCTCTGGCAGACGTAGTCTTCTACAAAGGGAGGAATGAACGCAAAAGTCCCCACTGCCCCGGAAATCTTGCCATAGCCTATGGTATCCTTTGCCTTCGTCATTCTATTAAGATTTCTTCTGGTCTCATCATACCAAACTGCGATCTTCATACCAAAGGTAATGGGCTCGGCATGAATACCATGGGTTCTTCCAACCATTACTGTGTCTTTGTACTGATATGCCTTCTTCTTCAAAACGGAAAGCATAGATTCCAAATCAGCGATTATTATATCGGCTGCTTCTCTCAGAATAATGGCCATTGAAGTGTCAAGGATATCAGAAGATGTCAAACCCATGTGGATATATCTAGAATCCTCTCCTACATATTCTCCTACACAGGTAAGGAAGGCAATAACATCGTGTTTCGTTTCCCTTTCTATTTCCTCGATCCTCTTTATGTCAAACCTGGCTCTCTCTTTTATGTTTTTAATAGCCCCTGGAGGAATATCACCGAGTTCAGCAAGTGCCTCGCATACGAGTATTTCTATCTTAAGCCACTTGTTGAACCTGTTCTCGGCTTCCCATATCACGGCCATCTCTTTTCTGGTATAACGAGGAATCAAGACTTACCTCCTTATCTTTGTTCAAGCTTAAAGTGGAAGTTTGTTAATTATTCAAGGTGAATCAAATATGAAAAACTCCCATAAGGTGAGGGTAAATTAGCAACTTTTAATTGAAAAGTCAATCGAAAAGCTCGAAGGAAAGGGAGATAAGTCAAAAACAGAAATTAAAAGTGCTTGACCTTTCTGTTAATTATCCCATAGAATAGGCCAAGGTTTCTTTTGGGAAAAAAAGGAAATTTTTCAGTGGGAACTAAAAATAGTGCATATATCCCCTTCAATAGAGGTCAGCTATGGGGTAGTAACTATTAGTAAGGATTTCTCAGACAGGATAACAGTTTCCTTTCCATATGACCCTCAACTTGTTAAAAAGGTCAAAACCTATTGATGGCAGAAAATGGCATAGGGATGAGAAATACTGGAGCTTTCCTAGTTCAGATGGAACTCTGGAGAAGATTTTAAGGGTTTTCGAAGGAGAAGAAATCCATTTAGACCCTGCCTTGCAGATCAAACTTCCCGCTCCTGTCATTGCAAGACATCCCGAACAGAGTGAGGGAACCCCAAAGCAATCTCTCTACAACTTTGACGACCTCCGCAGAGAGCTTGTATCGAGAAAATACAGTTATAAAACCGTTAAGAGCTATATTTATTACAACAAATATTTCCTTACCTTTGCTGACAAGCAGCCGTCTAAAATCAACGATAATGACATGAAAGACTATCTACTTTATCTCGCAGAAGAAAAGCAATCAGCAACATCCACACTAAACCAAGCCATCAATGCCCTTAAGTTTTATTACGGCACAATGCTGAAGAAGAAGTTTGTTTATGAGGTTAAAAGACCTCGTAAAGACAAGAAGTTACCTGTGGTATTGTGAGTCAGGGGGAAGTGGCCAAAATACTTTCATCTGTTGATAATGTCAAACATAAAGCAATTCTGATGATTGTGTATTCTGCCGGATTAAGGGTTGGGGAGGTGGTTAAGTTAAAACCAGAGGATATTGATAACCCAAGAATGCTGATTCATATTAGAGGTGCAAAAGGCAGGAAAGACAGGTATACCATGCTTTCTGAGACTGCATTGGAATTTTTGAGGCAATACTGGAAGGAAAACAGACCTCAAAAATGGTTATTCCCCGGGCAGAACAAGGAAAGATATATAACAACACGAACGGTTGAGAAGATATTTACAAATGCCCGTGATGCTGCTAAGATACTAAAACCTGTCACAGTTCACAGTCTGAGGCACAGTTTTGCAACACATCTCCTGGAAACTGGTACAGATTTACGGTATATACAGGAGATTTTAGGTCATAAGAGCAGCAAGACTACAGAAATATATACACATGTAAGCACAAAGGATATAGGAAGGATTAAAAGTCCATTAGATAGTCTAAACCTGACAAAAGGAGGTGATAAGTGACAAAACTTGTCAAAGCAAAGGGAATCTCTGGTTCAGCCAGAATCGGGATAGACGAAACAGGTTCGTCTATCCCTCCAAATTGCAAGGATATCCGAACCGAGTTCGGATATGAACGAGTTATGTGAAATGTGTGAAATGGGGGACAGGCATAAAAAACACTTGAAAACAAGGTGTAGTTCTTATGGATATCTTTATTAAATCTACAAAATCGGAATGGGAGGGGATGGCCTATATTGCTATTTACGGCGACATGGGCAAGCTTGAAGGTGTAGGCATCGGACAGTTTGCGAGCAATTTCAAGGACGCCTATGTTATTTTGAGAAATAAGCAAAGCAATAAAGAATGCGGTGGCATAATTAAAACAATACAACCTAATAAAGAGGATTTTATTGAAATTGATCCGTGTCTTTTAAATGACTTATTAGCAAAGGTTGGTAGCAATATTGAAGTACTACCTCTCAAGCCTTTACCTTCAAAACAAGTTCGTATTGCTGTTTCCAAAGGTGATTTAAATCCTCAAGAGGTCCAAAACCTCTGCAAGACTTATCTCGCAAGACATCCTCTAAAATCTGGCCAAAGGAAACCAATCTATCTTTTCACAGGAGATAAAATTACTGTTGAGATTTTAGAGGTTCAGCCAGAAGATTTAGCGATATTTTCAGCTTCAACACAATTAATTATAGATACAGAAAAGACTGCTTTATCTTCTGAGGGTCTCGATGAGGTTGGTGGATTAGAAAGCGAGAAAAAACTCATCAGAGAGAGGATTCTTTTGCCAATTATTCAGCCCGAATTTTTCTCTGCCCATGGAATCCGCCCCCCAAGAGG
Organism: Deltaproteobacteria bacterium CG_4_8_14_3_um_filter_43_13; assembly: GCA_002782605.1. GTDB lineage: Bacteria > Desulfobacterota > UBA8473 > UBA8473 > UBA8473 > UBA8473. Next base: position 15,642 of record PFIF01000126.1, read on the forward strand.
AATTTTACTATGTGGTCCGCCTGGATGTGGCAAGACAATGATTGCAAGGGGACTTAGTGAGGAAATTAAGGCGAATTTTGTAGAACTCAATCCCTCTGAAGTATTCAATCCATTATACGGTGAAAGTGAAAAGGTAATTAAAGAGAAGTTTAGTAAAGCAAAAGATAAAACACCAGCAATAATATTAATTGACGAAATTGATGCAATAGGCAGCTCGCGTTCAGCAACGAGGGGTGACCTTGAAAGACGGATTGTAACAACCCTGCTTACTGAAATGGATGGTTTGAAGTCATTGGGCAGTGTGATTGTTGTTGCAACGACAAATACCCCGGATGTTCTTGACCCTGCATTAAGGAGACCCGGACGTTTTGATTATGAGATTCATATAGGTGTCCCAGATAGAAAGGGAAGGCTGGATATTTTGAAGAAAAAGACGAAACATATGTCTCTTTCTGATGGTATTGACTTAAATGAGATTGCCAGAAGGACCCATGGATTTGTTGGAGCGGATTTAATGATGTTATGCAGAGAGGCCGCATTTGAAGCCTTAACAAACAAGCACACAATAGATGAACTTGCTAAGAGTAAAACAGAACCCACTGAGGATATTAAAATTACCAAACAGGATTTTGATAACGCATTAAAGAGGGTTAAACCCTCTGCCTTGCGTGAATTTGCTGTTGAGGTTCCTACAAATCTCGGCTGGAAAGATGTAGGAGGTTTAGGTGGTATTAAAGATACAATTATAGAGGAGATTATCCGGATTCTTATAGATCCAGAGTCATTTGAGAAAGTTGGTATTACTCCGGTAAAAGGTATATTATTATACGGGCCGCCTGGAACAGGTAAGACCTTAATTGCAAGGGTTATTGCTAATGATGCGGAGGCTAATTTTATTTCTATAAAAGGGCCTGAGGTGCTTTCCAAGTGGTTTGGAGAATCCGAACAGCGTATCAGAACTCTTTTTATGAAAGCCAGGGAATCAAGCCCGTGTATTATATTTTTTGACGAGATTGACGCTATATCAGCAGCAAGGGGTAAGTCTGTTAGCGATGCCGCTGATCGAGTAGTTAACCAACTTCTTACTGAAATGGATGGCTTTGAAACAGGCAAGCATGTCTGTGTAATTGCAGCAACAAACAGGTCGGAACTGATAGACCCTGCCCTATTGCGTCCCGGAAGATTTGATTATCAAATTGAGGTGCCTTTACCTGATGAGGCTGGAAGGCAGGAAATATTCAAGATTCATCTTGCCTCAAAACCATTGGCTGATGATATAGATATGGGAAGGCTGGTATCAGACTCCATGCACTTTTCAGGTGCACATATCGCAGAAGTATGCCGCAGGGCTGCATTAGCTGCTTTCAGAGAGAATAACTTTGTAGTATCAGGAACAAAAGTGCAAATGAAACATTTATTAGATGCAATTAACATTGTAAAAGAAACAGTAAAAGAAATTGAGATGCCTAAAATAGGGTTTTTAAATAAATTAGGAGGTGAATAGAAATTTATGGCTTCATGGATAGGCATTGATCTCGGGACATACAATTCTTCGGCTGCAATTAAAACAAAACAGGGAGCAATAGAAATTGTTAAAAGTCGGGGAGGGAAATCTAAAGGCATAGTCCCCTTTATTTCTCAGCAGGAAAAGTCCAAAGAATTTCCATCCTTCATATCGTTTAACAAAAATGGCTCTATTGATGAGATTGGGATGAACAGCAAAGAAAAGGCTTACTCTGAACCTGAATTTGTTGTCTGGGGAATTAAGAGACTTTTAGGGAAGACTTATACTGAATTAAAGGAAAGCGGAGAGTTAGACCGTTTCCCCTATCGCATAAGGCCGAATAGAACAAACGGCCAGTGCCTTGTAGTGGTTGGAGAAAAATCTTATACTCCTGGCCAGCTATGTGCAGAGATATTCAAAAAAATAAAACATGATGCCGAAGCACAGACAAATGAAAAGATAGACTCCGTTGTAGTATCAGTCCCTGCCTATTTTGACCCTGTCCGGGTCACTCCAATTGTTGAAGCAGTAAGAAATGCAGGTTTTATCCATATCAAAACAATTCCTGAACCTGTTGCCGCAGCACTGGCTTATCATATTGATATTACTATTAAACCTATTAAAGTTCTGGTGTTTGACCTCGGAGCAGGGACACTCGATGTAACAGCCGGATATATGTATCGCCACCCTGACCGTACAGATGAATTTGGATTTCAAGTAGAGAAGAATAGAGGCAACTCCAGGCTTGGCGGGATTGATATGGATGATCGTGTATTAAAATTAATTCAAAAAAAATGTCAATTATCCGATGTTGCTCCGGTAAACATGGCTATTCTGAGAAGGACAGCCGAAATAGCAAAAATACGACTCTCGGCAGAGACCAAAATAGAGCAGGAATTTCAACTTGATGGTAAAGAATACCACTGCATCCTTGACCAGATGGAACTGCAATCAGCATTGGAGGGAACAGGAATTGAAATAAATATACTTGAAGAATGCAGGCGACAGATAATGTCTGCAATTGACGAAGCCGATTGGGCTCCTCAAGAGATCGAACATGTAATTATGATTGGAGGCCCTACAAAATTATCTTGCATCCATGAAGTGCTTAAAATAGTTTTTCACAGCAATCCAATGATATTACAACAGCTTGAGCAGTTTTATTCCGGCAAAGAACCACTTGACAGGATGACCGCTGTATCTATAGGTGCTGTAATGTCTGTAGACCGAAAGGTTGATGATAGGGTTCCGCATGGCCATGGAATAGAAGTCATTGAATTCAGCGAAGAAGCAAAGACCTATGTTCCAAAGATACTCATACCACGCGACTCTCCGTATCCTTTTAAGAGTGAGCAATATGTCTTAGAATATATGACCTTCAGCGGATTATATGACTTTAAAATAGTTCAACATGTTCCGAAAAGCGAGTTTCAACAATCCGGCTATGAATATAAATTTATAGGAATCCAAAAATTTGCCGTTAAGAATCCGAATATGTGTGAGGTAATTTTACAGATGGGATACAATGCCAACAAGGAACTTGAGGTTACAATTAAAAATGCCCTTACGACAGAATCTGTACCCTATGTTGGTATTAACCAATTTAGCTGTACAGGACTGAAGTATCCAAGGATTGAAAAAAGACCGCCTAAGCCGCCTGCTCCAGATAGTAAAGGTTCGGGAAGTAACGGGTTAGAAAGAAAGCCTCAAAAAGTATCACCTTCGCCAGAAGCCCATGATAAATTTATTAAATGGGTTCTAGCTACCATTGTTTTTGTAGAACGAAAGGTGGATAATCACCCAACACCTCAGATGTTGATCTCACAGATATTAGATGAAATCAGGAGCTTATTAAGAAAAGATCCAAAGTCAGAATGTGCATCAATCTATACAAAATTAAATGGCCTTATCTGGAATGCAAGTTCACGGGGACTTTTGACTCAAAGTGAGTTTAACACCGATTTTCGCAGAGCTTTAACCGTCATTTTGGGATAAGATTTTGTTGCCTCTGTCATTGGAACTTCA
>PFIF01000297.1 GCA_002782605.1 Deltaproteobacteria bacterium CG_4_8_14_3_um_filter_43_13
TGTTCCAGTTCTGTTTCTCTACGAAAATCAGCCGTCCCGAGGAAGTCAAAAACATAGGGGTCTTTAAAGATTTGCGTTGCCATGTCGGAATCCGCTGGCGGGAGTGTGGTTTGAAAGTTAGTGACGGCTTTTCCTGTCCGTTCATGCAAACGGGATTCTATTTGAAAAATTAAAACCGGTTGAGACCAGCCGAATTCGAGTGTTCTTTCTGCATACCAGAGCCGCTCCTCTATCGATTTCAGTTTGTCCAGCAGAGCAAGGTTGCTTCGCCAGGGAATTTGTGCAACGACCCGTTGCACAACTGACCGATCAAGCCATGCCTCGGCAAAAGAGCGCATGTATTTTAAATTGCGCGGAGAGAAGCCTTTCATATCCGGGAAGGCCTCCCCTAAATCATGCGACAGTCGGTCGATTACCTTCGTGCCCCATCCTTCTTCGGTTTGTTTCTGCAGAATTGATTTGCCAATTTCCCAATACAGCAGAACAAGCTCGGTATTGGCGCTAAGCACCGTGCGCAACCGTGCCGATGCTATTTTTTCTTTGATATCAGCAAGGACATTAATATATGTACCCGGTAATTCTGATTTGACGGGCGCTACTGGAAACAATACCTTGTTTTTGTCTCTGCCTCGCGATATCCGTTTATCTTTGAGTTTACTCATTCCTTTAGCTCCAACTTAGCAAGGTTCTTCCGAATGAGATCATTCAGCCGCCCTTCTTCCTTCATCTGCTCGTTAAGTTCCGCCTTGAGCTTTCCAAACCGTTCCACAAAATGCTTTACGGGTTTCCCCTTCCCCGTTGGTTTTTGACGTAAGAGATCCTTTGGCGAGTACAAAACCTGCCATGCCTTTAGTAGGCGACTTTTGCCTTTCCTCCAGGCATCTCGTTCTCCTGATTAATAATTAGTCTTCTTCTCTTAGCGTCCGCTCCAATAAGGAAAATACCCTTGACATTTTGCTTATCTACGTACCAGGGCTAACAAGGTTATATAGCACCTCTTTACCGCTAAATACAGCCTCTTGCCCCAGTTCCTCCTCTATTCTGATTAACTGGTTGTACTTAGCCACCCTATCAGTCCTTGAGACCGATCCTGTCTTGATCTGTCCGGTATTGCAGGCAACTACCAGATCTGCAATGGTAGTGTCCTCGGTCTCACCAGACCTGTGAGAGACAATAGCGGTATAGCCTGCCCTCTTTGCCATCTCAATGGCATCCATTGTTTCCGTTAAGGTTCCTATCTGGTTCACCTTTATCAGGATTGAATTTGCAATGCCCTGCTCGATGCCTTTTTTAAATATCCTTGTATTGGTAACAAATATGTCATCGCCTACAATCTGTATTTTGTTACCCAGGCGTTCTGTAAGGAGCTTCCATCCATCCCAGTCGTTTTCAGCCAGACCGTCTTCAATGGATATTATAGGGTATTTTTCAACCAAAGCTGAGTAAAAATTTACCATGTCTTCTGAGGACTTCTCCGGTTCCTTTTCAGCTCCTAGTATATATATGTCATCTTTGTAAAAGGAACTGGCAGCAGAATCAAGGGCTATGTGAACATCTTTTCCAGCTTTATACCCTGCCTTTTCGATGCTTTCCAGGATCACCTCTATAGCCTCTTCATTAGAATTCAGATTTGGCGCAAACCCCCCTTCATCCCCTACTGCTGTATTGTAGCCTTTACCCTTAAGAGTAGTCTTCAGATTATGGAACACCTCCACTCCTATCCTTAAGGCATGGCTGAAGGACTCTGCGCCCAGGGGCATTATCATAAATTCTTGAATATCTACATTGTTGTCGGCATGTGCCCCACCGTTGAGGATGTTCATCATAGGTACAGGCAAAACCTTGGCATTTACCCCTCCCAGATATTGATATAGGGGAAGATCCAATAATGCTGCGGCTGCCTTAGCCACAGCCAGAGAGACGCCCAGAATTGCATTGGCGCCCAGTCTCTTCTTGTTTTCAGTGCCGTCCAGCTCAATCAGCCTTCGGTCTACGAGTTTCTGATTTATGGCGTCTGATCCTATAACCTCTGGACGAATTGTTTTGTTTACATTATTGACTGCTTTGGTGACCCCTTTACCTAGAAACTCTTTTTTATTACCGTCTCGCAGCTCAATAGCCTCTCTCTCTCCAGTAGATGCGCCAGAAGGAACACATGCCCTTCCTATAACGCCGCTTTCGAGGATCACATCTACCTCTACAGTTGGATTTCCTCGTGAGTCAAGGATCTGCCTGGCACGAATATCCGCTATTTTGCTCATAAACAATCCCTCCTTTTTATATTTCATCCGACAAAATCATTAATAAAGCCTTGTTCCATCCAATGGGTCCTGCTCCAGGGGCACGACTAAGATTTGGCAAATCTATTTGTCTGCCATAGAGTCCCCCTGGTTTCTGGACTAAAATAGGCATGTCTGCCGCTTGCAGCATGGGTAGATCGTTAAAACTGTCACCAAGCGCTACAGTTTTTAACTCAGGGTGAGTTTCTTTATACATTTCGGTAATAACATTTACAGCCTTTCCTTTATCGTTGTCTCCCAATAGATGGAAAAATCGTCCCCCTTTTGTGAGATTCAGATTCAGATTCCTTATGTTCTTCTCTAATTCTATTTCCTCGTTTTCATCACCATCAAAGACAAAGGGCTCTGTATATTCTCGTTCCTTTGCTGCAGCCGCTTCCTCTTTGGAAAGCCCTGTCAAATACATCACCTCATCCAGATCCATTTCAGAAAGGCCTCTGATTCTATTTCCAAATCTATTTTTTAAAGTTTTAAATTGTGCTATTAGTTCCGAATAAGGAGTTCCTAGTTCTATGATGCGATAACCTTTTCTTTCAATGTATTTTTCGCTAATGGAATTCAAAGTTTCAGTGAAAAAGATAGCCCCGCCATTTTCACTTATAAAGGGGTCATTATTGTTCAGCTTTTCCCTCCATATCTCGATCTCTGCCCTCGTTTTGCTGCTGCACAGGATAAGAGGGATACAGGCTTCCTTTACCCGATCCATGGCCTCTCTTGCCGCATCGAAGGAATATGTATTATGGTCCAGCAGAGTGCCATCCAGATCCGTAAAGATTATAAGATTGGCTTTACTCATAACTTATTCCGGTTGTTTCGGCATTTTGTTTAGATCAAAAGCCGTTCATGGGGTTCTGTAATTATCGTTGTATATATTTTATCTTAACAGAGCAATCTGTACTAAGTCAAATTGAAAGGTAAGTTTTTTTAGTAGAAAGATATTTATAAAAATATGATATACTTATATATCTGTTAAATTCGGCTTTTAAAGAGTTACTAGTGGAATGACTCATAAATAACTTTACCAAAAAATGTCTCCCCTCCCTTGGTGGGAGGGGATTAAGGGGAGGGGGCAACATAGCGATTCTTCACCCCTACCCTGCC
>PFIF01000065.1 GCA_002782605.1 Deltaproteobacteria bacterium CG_4_8_14_3_um_filter_43_13
CTGTGGGGGGAATTGGGTCGGCACGGGGTTTCGCGCGCTCTCCTGCACCGGCAGGCTTTGGTTACACCCGCCTGCGGCGCCGGGCTTTTGTCCTTTGAACTGGCGGAAAGGATTTACCGCCTGACAGGGAAGATTTCAGCTAAATTCACTTGCGAGGCTGTCCGATAGCCCCTCTTTGTCACTGTGAGCGACCGGAGGGAGCGTGGCAATCCCTTGAACGTCGGATGCGGGGAGTTTATATCATTGTCCTTCCTGGTTTGATGAATGTGATGAAAACCTAGAGAAGACACAATAGTGCACTTTTAATTTTTAGATAACAGTCGGTTAAAAAAGCTTGACAAAGAACGTTTGAATTGGTAAATGACATAAGTCAACTACTATCGGATGAAGCCGATAGCTTGAGGCACAAAGGCACAGAGCTCCAAAGGCACAAAGTAGGAAAAAATAACGAAACGACCCTCTCTGTTAAAGTGCTTCGTAGTGGTGAGTCAGCGTAGTAAGCCTTTTTGCTTTGTACCTATGTGCCTTTGCCACTTTGTGCCTGAGTAGTCACAAATATAATTGCTCTTTCACTTTAAAGGATAGTTGTTATAGGTTCCCTGTCAGGGATTAAACGGGAATCCTGCTAGAAGCAGGAGCTGCCCCGCAGCTGTAAGTAGGGACGAAATCCATAAAAAACCACTGTCCGCCTAAGGCGGATGGGAAGGCATGGAGAGTAGGATGATCTACGAGCCAGAAGACCTGCCTATGATATATCTTGCGAGATACCCTCCGAGGGGAGTTGGTTGGCGAGAGATCTGGTGTCTGTTGGGGATCATGCCCGATTAGATATCGTTTCGGAGATTTGAAGCCCGGCTTCCTTTTGGAGGTCGGGCTTTTTTATTGGAATCTGATATGGAGTTTCAGAGTTAGAGTTTGATGGACTTTTTGCGAAGCCATCAAGTTTGGAGGTGGCAAATATTCGGTAAATAATACAGTTGAATAGATGAATATACTAATTTCCATGGTGCCCATAGGTATGGGAGAATAGGGAAGGCTGTGAGATTCGGCCACGGTCCCGCCGCTGTAATTGGGTAAAACCTGCTTTGGTAAGCCACTGAATTTAATTCGGGAAGGCGATCCTGGTTTAAGAGCCCATAAGTCAGAAGACCTGCCTTGGAAGGGTCCCCTCATTTGTTCTTCGAGGAGAGAATGGGGAGCATGATTTTGCAAAGACCAAGCCTGTATCCTTTCGGTTTTTGTGCACATCAGCCCTTCCCTTTCCCTATCAAATCTATCGACACACTGGAAAGATTATTGCTGGCATATAAATCTTGACGTTTTTACGCCAACAATGACCTGATTTAGGAGAGGTGATCTTAATGCGAATAGATCGACTGGAAACCCATGTAGAGGAAATGTTCAACATGAGTCTTGGTGAATTCATCAGAGAAAAAATAGAGCGAGAGAACCTTTATGATTATGAGATTGCCAGAATACTGAATGTTAGCAACGAGATAATCGGGAAATTGAGAAAGGACTATGGGATTAAGAAGGCAACCCATTTTGTCAGAAGATTTGAGGAAAATTATGGTCATGGGTCTATAGCGACTTTCAAGCGGACCATCGAGAATCCCCACGCTACGCTGACAGATGTAGCCGGATACTTCGGATTTTCACGGGAGAATGCACGCCTGGTGTACAAGAAGATATATGGATTTCCTTATACTGAAACCCACAAGAGGAAACAGGAGATAAAGAGAAGGCTTAGGGAGGAATTGAGGCCGCAGAAGTCAACCAGATCGAAGGGGAAACGGCTATCCTGTGAGATCAGTTCTATGGAGAATGCCAAAACTTCAGAGGTTTACCTTCATAACCCAAGCCAATGATAACCATTTGGTAACAGTTCACGGGTGTCAGTTGTCAGGGGTCAGGAAAAACTTTAATTTTGAAGTATTATCAACATCTTGATGTTGTCCGATAGTTTAATAATCCGGGAAGTCTTTGAAAAAAAGGTTGTCTGACAACTGATCCCTGACCCCTGTGAACTGTTACACCATTTGATATGGTGAGGGATAAAACAGCATTAGATTCGTGGAAAATACGTTAGTTACTCTTTGCGGGAAGGGAGGTTCTGTGAATTGATTAACGAAAGTTTGGAATTCCAATTGAGCGAACCATCCAAAGATAGGATCGTTAATCTGCTCAGGGAGGCTATTTGTTCCGGGTATCTCTCCCCTGGTATGAGATTAATCGAGGCGGAGCTGGCAGAAAAGATGAAAGTCGGCCGGACACCCTTAAGGGAGGCTATCAGGCAACTAGCGCTAGAAGGATTGGTTGAGATAATCCCGAATAAAGGTGCGACAATAGCAAGTTATTCGAGGGATGACATCAAGGATATTTATAGGATTTGGTCGGCATTAGAAGGATTGGCAGCTTCTATGGCCGTCGAGGATTTAAGCCAATCAGAAATTGACGAGATAACGGCTATACAGATTAAACTGGAAACCGGGAAACTTCAGGCAGAGAAGCGAGAGTGGTTTTTGACAGATAGGGAGTTCCACACAACATTGCTGAGAGGCTGTCAACGTCCAAGATTGTTAAAACTTATTGAACTGCAAATAAACCAGATTAGCCGATACTGGCTCATCTTGGGTTTAATTCCCGGCATAGCAGATAAGGTGATTTCAGAGCATAGAAAGATAATAGATGCCCTTGATTCCAGAAATTCTGATCTTATCCGTCATGTGATAGAAGAACATATCTTTTCAACGGGGCTTCTGTTAGGAGATCATCTTGAGTTTTTTTGGCCGATGGTTCTCCAGAATAGTTAGTGGGTATGTACCTATTCAGGTAGGCACAAAGGCACAGAGCACCAAAGGCATAAAGGAATAGGCACAAAGGCACAAAGTGACATAGGCACAGAGCAGAAAGAATTTGCTTTGTGCCTATGTGCCTTTGCCACTTTGTCCCTCTGTTTGTGCCTATGTGCCTTTGCCACTTTGTGCCTGAGTAGTTACGTGGGTATTAATGAAAGGAGAGAAACGATGGAGATCAGGATGCCTATTTTAACCAGCCGTTATTACCGAATGGTTATGCGGTTTAAGGACTGGGAAAAACCGGGGATGTGTTTTCATCTGAGGGTCCAGGAACTGACTCCAGAGGAGAGGAAACCGTATGAAGGTCTTACAGACAAAAGAGATATCCCCACCTGTCGGATCATATTTTACGATTTTGAATATCATCGTATCTTAGACGGCCGGATTAAGGAAAACACAGAGGATAAGCTGGTTTTAGATATGGGGGGAGGGAAGGAGTATGAGTTTTCCCCTTTTACTCGCTCTGATAAAGAAAAAGACTCAAGAAGGGAAGCATGGGATTAAAGCCCAGAAGGGGATTGAGTTTTGAAATAACTTGCGAAGGAGAAAGTTATGGAAATAGCAGAAAAGATATTACAGGGAGATATAGCATCGGCATCAAGACTGATAACAATGATTGAAAATAGTTCAGAAGAGGCAGTTGATGCTTTAAAGATCATCTTTCCCCGTACCGGTAACGCCTATGTGGTAGGAATTACCGGGGCTCCGGGGGCAGGAAAAAGCACCTTGATCTGCGAGATCATTGGAGAATTCAGGAGGAGAGGCCAGACAGTGGGAGTGATAGCCGTGGATGCTACCAGTCCCTTTTCCGGGGGGGCGCTGCTCGGTGATAGGGTAAGGATGCAGAAACATGATATATACAGAGATGAGGGGGTTTTTATCCGGAGCATGGCTACCAGGGGGAATTTGGGCGGATTGGCAAGGGCTACCCGGGATGCGGTCAGTGTTATGGATGCCTTGGGAAAGGATGTGATAATTGTGGAGACAGTAGGTGTTGGGCAGGGTGAGGTGGATATCTTTAAGACAGCCCATACCACAGTCGTGGTGCTGGCTCCGGGGATGGGTGATGACATTCAGGCAATAAAAGCCGGCATTATGGAGATTGGAGATATCTTTGTGGTGAATAAGGCCGATCGCGATGGCGCTGATAAAACCGTGAATGAAATTAAACTCGTGTTGAGTCTTGGTTCAAAGCAGAAGAAGTGGCGGCCGGAGATCTTCAAGACGGTAGCCACTGAAGGTGATGGCATTGCAGAATTGGTGGAAGGTTTGGAGAGGCACAGAAGATGTCTGGGGGAAGGCGGCATTGGGGAGAGGCGAGAGAAACAATACAGTGAAACAGAGCTTTTATATCTCCTCAACGAGAGGGTAACCAGAGAAATCCTTAAAAAGATTGGTGGAAGAGAATGCCTCAGAGAATATACAGAAAGGATTATTCAAAAGGAGATTGACCCGTATACAGCTTCAGATATGCTT
>PFIF01000216.1 GCA_002782605.1 Deltaproteobacteria bacterium CG_4_8_14_3_um_filter_43_13
ATCTTACCCTCCTTTTTAATCTTCCAAGGCTGTGCCTGGAAATCAATAGGTTTTACTCTGTTACCTTTGTGGTTAATACGAAAAAGGCCATAGCCTAAAATAACTCTTTATCACCTCCCATCTGTGAGCTAACCCTCTAGGCTCAAAAATCAGAAATACAAGAATAATCAATCCAAACGCCAATGGTCCTAAGGCAGCAGCAGCAACACCGGCCAATGAAGGCACAACGGTTCCCAGCCATGGACCAATACTCTTAACAAGCAGGTCCAATGTACGTATAAACACCGTACCAAATACTGCCCCTGGTACACTGCCCATCCCTCCTACAATGACCATCCCTAAATACCATATTGAGTCAATTAGCGTGAAATAGTCAATATTTATAGCCCTCATCCAATACGACCAGAGGCTTCCTGCAATCCCTGCATAAAAAGAACAGATAAAAAAGGCGAGCAATTTATAACGAAACAGACTTATCCCCATTGCCTCCGCTGCCAGATCGTTATCTCTAATGGCAGTGAAGGCCCTGCCAATGCGAGTACGCACCAGATTTCTAGTAAGGAATGTTACAAGAATCATTATAGGCATGATCAAATAAAAAATACGTCCCTGGCTATTAAAAACGAAAGAGCCAATTTTGGCGGAGGGGACAACCAGTGTATTTGTCCCTCCTGTCAGATCAGGTCTTATATTGACGATGAGCCACGGAATAATAAGCTGCGCGGCTAGTGTAGCCATTGCAAGATAGAACCCTTTGATCCTTAATGATGGTAACCCGAAAATTATGCCAACTATTCCTGCACTCAGCCCAGAACATGGTAATGTCAACCAGAATGGAAATTTCAAATAAACTGAAAGCAGTCCTGTGCTGTAAGCACCAGCCGCCATGAAAGCAGCCTGTCCAAGGGAAATCTGTCCGGTATAGCCTGTTAATATACTCAGGCCATGTACGGAAATGATGGAAATGCCAATCAGATTTATTAGGGCCAGGTATTTTCCGCTTACAAGGAGAGGAAGAGAAAAAAGGAGGACAATGCCAACAACAAAAGAAACCCAATGTACTGGAGTCCTGATAATAGCAATATCTTGAGCATAGGTTTCGTCAAAAGTGCCGCAGGGACGGTACATATAGTTATATCCTTTCTATCCTTTTTAGCCCGAATAATCCTTCAGGGCGAAATATCAAGATTAAAAGCAAGATTATATAAGGGGTAATCTCTGCAAAATGAGGACTGATGTAGCCTCCTGATAGGTTTTCTAAAATTCCCACTACAAGACCGCCTATGAGCGCCCCTGGTATCGATTCAAGCCCCCCAAATAAAACGGCAGGAAAGGCCTTCAGCGCTATGAGAGGGGTAGGTCCCACACCAAGTCCAACCCTGGCACCCATAAAGATGCCACCCAGGGCGGCAACAAACGCAGCTATTCCCCATGTAACACCAAAGACCGACTTTACATCGATTCCAATGGATTGGGCTGTTTGTTGGTTTTCTGCGGTAGCCCTCATAAACATACCCATCCTGTATCTTTTGAAAAAGACACCCAGGGCAAGGAATACGATGATTGAAAGGAAAAACGTCCAGAGAAGTTCGTTCGATATGACGACGAAACCGGCCATTACAGGAGAACCCGGGATTACCTTTGTCGGATAGGGGAGAGTTGATGGTCCCCATGTAAACAGCATCAATCCTCTAAAGACCTGAGAAAGGGCCAGAGTAGCCATAATAGCAGCCAGGATAGGCTGCCCAATCAGTCTACGAAGGGTTAATCGCTCTATAAGAAATCCAATTATTATCGCTCCAGTTAAAGCCAAAAGCAAACTCAACCAGACCGGAAACTTAAACCATGTTAGGCAAGACCAACAAAAAAACCCTCCGAGCAACACTAACTCACCAACAGCAAAATTAAACACTCGTGTTGCTTTGTATATAAGCACGATACCTATTGCTGCAAAGGCATATAGCCCTCCCACCATAACCCCATTGACAAAAAACTGAAGAAATAGCTCCATATCCTCTCCTTTTATTAAAGAGACGTAACCTTAAGTGTACAGCTCATCGATCCCTTTCGACCATCTTGATAGGTTACAGCTGTTTCAACATCGTATTCTTCTTCGTTTCCAAAGAGTGCGTTGATGAGATCTCCATATTTTTCTTCAAGAAACGTCCTCCGCAGTTTTCTGGACCTGGTTAACTCTGCTTCGTCGGGATCTAATTCCTTGTGGAGGTTAATAAACTTATTTATCCTGGCCCAATCAGGGAGGGATTTATTTACCTTTTTTATCTCTTCTGCAATTAATCCTATAACCTCTTCCTTCTGAGACAGATCGGCAAAGGTTGTATAGGGTAAGCGTTTTGCCTCTGCCCAGCGGCCTACATTGTCCATATCTATATTTACTAATACGCCAACGTAGTCATTATCTTTATCCCCTATGGCAATAGCATCCTTTACAAAGGGGCTGAACCTCAGCCTGATCTCTGTGTATTGCGGTGAGAATTTACGACCGTTGGAAAGTTCCCTGAGATCTTCCATCCGATCTATGACAATAAGATGGCCATCCTCATCTATATGGCCAAAGTCCCCTGAGCAATACCAGCCATCTATCGTTTTACTCTGAAAAGCCTCGGAGTCTTTATAGTAGCCTACACATAAGCCCTCGTTTTTGACCAATATCTCTCCTTCCGGAGACAACTTAATCTCTACCCCAGGAAGTGCAATACCAGAGGTCTCGGGCTTTATGTCACCTTCTCTGTGGGCGGTAACGAGCCCCATCTCTGAACTGCCGTATAGTTGTTTGATGTTTACGCCTATCGCCTGAAAAAAACGAATAATGTCAGGACTTATTGCTGAACCAGCGGTGTATGATATTCTTATCCTCGATAAGCCCAATTTGTCTCGAAGTGGCCTGAATACAATCCAATAGGCGATGAAGTACAGGAACTTGAAAAGAAGTCCTGGTTTCTTTTTGACAAGACGCATCTCACCCATTTTATGTCCGAGAGGGAGTAAAAGATGATAAAAGAAACGCTTGATCCTGACTGAGTCAGCCATTTTTGCCTGGACCATGCGGTTGACACTTTCCCACTGTCTTGGTCCATAAAACAATATACTTGAACCGAGTTCACGAATATTTTCCTGAACTGTTTCAGGCTTTTCAGGAAAATTTACAGCCATCCCCGAATACAGAGAACACGCTACCCCGATAACCTGTTCACCTACCCATGCCATCGGGATAAAAGCCAGATAGGTATCCCTGTCACTCAGATTATCCACTTCTTCCACTGCCTTCGCAGCCCTGACGAGGCCTCTGTGGTTTAACATGGCTCCTTTGGGAAGAGCTGTTGTTCCTGAGGTATAAAGAATCAAAGCTAAATCGTCCCCATTTCCCTCTTCTATAACTGATTCAAAAAGGTTCGAATGTGACCCCTCATATCTTTGACCTTCAGATAATGCCTCCTCAAAACTCATCAATAAGGGATCATCATAATACCAGAGTCCCTTTTCATCCCAATAAAGAACCTTTAGGATAAGAGGGATTGATTCCTTGATCTGTAATACCTTGTCTACCTGTTCTTGATCATGGACAATAATAAATTTAGAGTCAGAATGGGTCACATAGTATTCTACTTCCTTTGGTATGCAGTCAGCAAATATCCCAACGGTCACTCCTCCTGCTGACAGGATGGCCAATTCTGCCCAATATGCCTGAGGCTTTGTTTCCCCGAGTATTGAAACCGTATCTCCCTTTTTTAAACCAAGGCTTATAAGACACAGTGAAAGATACTTAACCGATTTATAATAGTCTTCCCATGTATATCTCTTCCATATACCCCTATCCTTTTCTCTCATAGCCACAGTATCTCTTCCATACCGTAAGTAATTTCTTCTCAGAAGTTTGGGGAGCGTATCTTTAGGCATTATTTAACCTCCGATGTATCTTGAAAAACAGAACTCTGATCTGAACCTAAGTATGCACTTATAACCTTTGGATTTGCTTTTATTTCTTCCGGAATACCCTCAGCGATCTTTTCTCCAAAATCGAGCACAATGATTCTATCTGCAATATCCATGACGACACCCATGTCATGTTCTATCAGCACTATTGAGATACCTTTGAGTTCATGGATGTCCAAAATGAACCGGGCCATATCCTCCTTTTCCTCAACGTTCATTCCTGCCATAGGTTCATCCAGTAAAAGCAGTTTCGGTTCCAAAGCAAGGGCTCTGCCGAGATCGACCCTCTTTCGCTGCCCGTAGGGTAGTGACCCTACAACACTTTTTCTGATAGGTTCCAACTCCAACAGGTCAATTATATCTTCCACTACTTCCCTGTGTTTTATCTCCTCTTTCCTGGCTCTCCCAAAAAATAAAGATCCAGCGATAGGCCCGTGTTTCATGTGTATATGTCTTCCTGCCATAAGATTTTCAAGGGTGGTAAGTCCGGTGAAGAGTTCAATATTCTGGAAGGTCCTTGTTATGCCTAGAGACACAATCTTATGGGAGTGTAAATTGGTTATCCTTTCCCCTTCAAAATAAATATCACCCCTTTGGGCACGGTAAAACCCTGTTATACAGTTCAGGATACAGGTTTTTCCTGCACCATTTGGGCCAATGATAGCCAAAATCTCCTTTTCTTTAACCTCAAAACTCACGCCTGAAAGCGCTCCTACGCCGCCAAAACTGAGATGTAGATCATCAACCTTGAGTTTGGCCGTGTTACTTTGATCTCTCATACAAATGAACCCCTTATCCAGTATTTGAAGATCGGGAGAAAGCTTAGCTCCGCTTCATTACACAATTGGAATATCAATACAGGATGAAGATGAGCATGATTGGAATAGTAGGATCAGAAATGTAGTACCACAGGTAAAACTACCCAGAATTCAGATGGAAAACGCTACACAGAATGAAATAAAACCCTTTTTATCTCTACCTTAATAAGAATTAGATTTGTTTTTTACCATAAAGACACATTACATGCAATAAATTTTTTTCTTTTTTTTCGGTAGTGTCAGTCGTTCGTTGTCAGTAGTCAATTGTGATCGTATATCTAAATACTTAGGCGAAGTATCAAAATGTAAGCATCTTTGTTGTTATTTAGTTGAATTTATTGATTTTTTGATGTACTGCAACGAATCCACCTAAGGTGGAACAACTATCAACGGAGACTACTAAGAAAAGAAGGGGTGGCTTAGCACCTCAAACGGGTCGTAGGTGTATCCAAAACCCATGCGTATAGTTCCAAGTATCTCTCCTGTAGTGGCATAGGCATTAACAGCCTCTATAATGAAAGGGAGCAGGTTTTCTCTCTGTTTCTTCTCAGCCGCCTCATTCAATCTCTTCAATCCCTTTCTAACCACATCGTTATCTCTGGTCTCTCTCAGTTCCTTAAGGGCAGCTTCCCGCTTTTCTGATACCTCAGACGGGGTTTTGTGATAGTCTCCCTGTACATCCTCTTCCGGGGGGACAGTGAATTCATTCACACCAACTATTATCCGCTCCTTGCTTTCTACCTCTTTTTGATACTGGTATGCAGCCTTTTCCATCTCCTGATCTATCCATCCCTTTTCAATGGCAACAATCATACCTCCCATATCATCAATCTTTTTCAGTATCATCGTGGCCTCTTCCTCTATTCTGTTGGTCAAAGACTCCAGATAGTAAGACCCGGCCAATGGGTCGGCTACGTTGGCAACCCCTGTTTCACAAGCCAGAATCTGCTGTGTCCTGAGCGCCAGCCTGTGAGACTCCTCTGTGGGTATGGCTATGGGTTCATCATAAGAACAGCAGTGAAGGGATTGAACCCCTCCCAGGACTGCTGCAAGGGCCTCATATGCAACCCTTATTACGTTATTCATGGGTTGTTGGGGCACCAGAGAACACCCCGCAGTATGGACACCGAATTTAAAGGTAAGCGACTTGGGGTTTTTAGCCTTATACCTCTCTTTCATGATCTTAGCCCATATCCTCCTTGCCGTCCGGAGTTTTGCTATCTCTTCAAAAAAGTCTATATGGGCGCTGCAGTAAAAGGCAATCCTTGGCGCAAATTCATCAATATCCAATCCCCTTTTCAGGACGTTTTCTATATAGGCTATTGCCATTGCAAATCCAAAGGCGATTTCCTGAGCGGCATTTATACCGGTTTCTCTGAGGTCATATAGGTTAACGTTGGTAGTATACCAAAGGGGCATATACTTACTGCAAAATTCTATGATGTCAGCCGATGTCTGTAAACACAGGTCCACATGATTTGTACTCGGTGAATAACCGCAATACCTCCCTTTCAATGGCTCATTCTGTATGGTTCCCCTTAACTTAGCTAAGTCAATCCCCCTTTTTTGGGCAATAGCAAGGTACTGGGCTACCACTATGGGTGAGACCGTAGTCGAGACATTAAAGGACATACTGACCTTTTCGAGAGGAATCCCTTCAACCATCTCCTCCATATCTTTGAGAGACGAAAAAGGCGCACCTACAGCACCTGCCTCTTCTTTAGCCATAGGATGGTCAGAATCAACACCCATAGCAGTGGGAAGATCATTGATGATATTTATACCACTCTGTCCCTGATCTATAAGGTATTTTACTCGCTCATTGGTGTCCTCTGGGGTACCAAAACCCGCAACCTCCCTCTTAGTCCAGACTCTACCCCTGAACATTGTTGCGTGAATACCCCGGGTAAAAGGATAATCACCTGGATCTCCTATCTCTCTCTTATAATCAATATCTTTTGTGTCCTCAGGTGTGTATACCTCTTCTACCGGAAACCCTGACCATGTCTTCGGCCTGGAAGCCCCCTCAGAATAAGCCTTTACTAGTTTTTCAAACTTATCCTCCATAGTTACTCCCCAAATTATTTAAGTCGTTCACTATAGATTACGATCCCCTTTGCTAACCCTTTCAATATATCCCCGTGTTCGGGTATCGATCTTCAGTATGTCCCCTTCTTCTACAAACAGAGGCACATTAATAACAGCCCCGGTTTTCAGGGTAGCCGGTTTACTCCCTCCGGATGCCGTATCACCCCTTACTCCCGGGTTTGTACTGGAAACAGGAATCTCGACGAAGATTGGGAGTTCAACAGTTATAGGCTGATCGTTGTGAAATAGCATGTCCACAACAATGCCATCATGGAGGAAGCCTCTGTTATCCCCAAGCTGCTCCGCATCGAGAGAAATCTGTTCATATGTCTCCTGATCCATAAAGTAAAACTTGCCTTCGGCATTATATAGATACTGCATTTTTCTCTGTTTAAGATCAGGTATGCCAACCTTCTCACTTGATCTAAATGTTCTATCAATGACATTTCCAGTGACAAGGTTTTTTAATTTTGTTCTTACAAACGCCCCACCCTTACCAGGTTTTACATGCAGAAAATCCACTACTTCATTAGGCTTACCGTCCAGTTCGATCTTTAAGCCCTTACGAAAATCTGATGTTGAATACATAGCTTCCTCTCTATTGTTTTGAGGTAACTATTCAGGTAGGCACAGAGGCACAGAGCACCAAAGGCACAAAGTAGGAAAAAAACAACGAAACGACCCTGCTCCGCTCTGCTTTGTGCCTATGTGCCTTTGCCACTTTGTATCCTCAAATTACCTGTAACTCCTTTGGTAAAAATGTCAATCTTTCATATCCCCGGGAGGTAACCCTTACCATGTCCTCTATCCTAACCCCTCCCCATTTCGGTATATATATGCCAGGCTCTATAGTAAATACCATTCCTTCCTCTATAACCTCTTTCCCTAAAGGGGAAATGTGGGGCATTTCATGGACTGCCAATCCTACTCCATGGCCTGTTCCATGCCCGAAGTACTTCCCAAAACCGGCATTGCCAATGTAATCCCTTGCCGCAGAATCAACTTTTGTAACATCTACTCCTGGCTTAATCGCTTCAAATGCCTTTTCCTGGGCATCTTTCACTATCTGATAAATCTTCTTTTGTCTGATTGTAGGTTTGCCAACAACCACAGTCTGGGTCTCGTCAGAGTAATAACCTTGATATCTGGCTCCAAAGTCTATTACAACGAACTCTCCCTTTTTTATCCTTTTACTGGTGGCAATACCGTGGGGCAATGCCGCCCTTTTGCCAGAGGCAACTATAGTATCAAACGACACCTTTTCTGCCCCCTTTTTTCTCATGAGATATTCTGTTTCCAGGGCAATCTCCCTCTCTTCTATGCCAACTTTGATCCTGCCTACAATATCAAGGTAGCTCTCTGATGCAATCCTTATTGCCTCTTTTATGAGCTTAATCTCGGACCCCTCTTTTTTATTCCTTACACTGTCTAATCCCTCAGCAATGGGGATCAATTTAGTGTCCTGCAGCCTTTTCAATAGTCTGTTGTAAGCCTCAAAAGTAACGTATTGAGGTTCAAATCCCAGACTCTTAATATTAAGCTTAGATATCAAATCTGAGATTTCTTCTTCTCTATTGTCATATTCCCTGATAATAAAACCTTTGGTTTGTTCTGATGCCTGAGTTGTATACCTGGTACCTGTCAGGAAGTAGTTCCTGTTTTGGGAGACCAATATGGCTCCCTCACTTCCGGTAAAGCCGCTCAGGTACCTTACATTGTCCAGATTTAAAACAAGAATAGCATCTAAACTATACTTTTCAAACCTTTCTCCTATCTTCTTAAGGGCGCTTTTTCTCACTGCTACCTCTTTTCTGCAATACCAATTGCTGCTCTTAACCCCAAAAGATAGCTGTCCAATCCAAAACCGGCAATCTGCCCCACAACCACATCTGCTAACATGGATTTCTTACGAAAATCCTCCCTCTGATATATATTAGACAGATGAACCTCTACAGTAGGTATGCCCACGGCAGCAATAGCATCTCTGATAGCCACACTCGTATGAGTATAACCACCGGGATTTATAACTATGGCATGAAACCTTCCCATTGCCTCCTGTACTCTGGTAACCAGCTCCCCTTCAGAATTTGATTGAAAGGTTTCAACCGACACCTTTTCTTTCTCCGCAAGTCTCTCTATTTCCTTGTTGATTTCATCTAAGCTAAATTTACCGTATATCTGAGGCTCCCTTTTTCCTAATAAGTTTAGATTTGGGCCATGCAACACAAGTATTCTTTTCATACCTGTCTCCTTGTCTGTCCCTTTAACCCTTCAAGATTCCTTAACCATCTGTTAAGGGTGATTATAATACTTCCAGTCTTAGAAGAATAAAGAGGGATATCCACCCCAGTTGAGCCAGATCCCTTTATCCTTTCAGTTAAATCCTTTATTTTGTTTTGAATTGCAGTATTCTCCGGGTCTGCAGCAAGAATATCCCGGTAGATTTCCAGTGCTCTCTTCGGGTGCCCCTGTTTTATGTAAATCTCTGCAATTGTACTTGTAGAAATCTTTATCTTACCATCAGACTTCTCTTCAATTTCTTTTGAGAAGGTTTTTTCTAAAGAATTCGCTATCCCATTAATCTCTGAATCCTCTGAATCATACGCAGAGAACATACGATAAAACCTTGAAGCCTCTTCTATGTTGCCTTCCTTTTCATGTATCTCCCCTAAAATCTTATAAATAATTATATTATTGGAAATGAAGTTAGCAACCTTTTCCAGCTCTTTCCGTGCCTCTTTCAGCATTCCTTTTTCAAAGTACAATCTGCCCAAACTCAATCTGGCATTCCAATCTCCGGGATTGACCCTGAGCCTATCGAGACATATCTGAATGACCTTGTCTAGCATACCATCCTTGTAACCGTTCACGGTTCTCAGTTTACAGTAATTACAACAGCAGGCTTAAGCCCGCTGTTATATAAAGCTTGGAACATTTTTGCCAACTGTTAACTGTGAACCGACAACCGTGAACGGTTACTAATTTAGATACTCAGCGATATCTTCTGCTGCTAAATCAGCAAATTTAACACGGCCAATATCCTCTGCCAAAACAAACTTGACCTTATTGCATCTCATCTTTTTATCCAGTTCTATAACATTAACGTATTCATCTTTGGAAAATTCAGGCAAATCGGTTGGCAGGCCGGCTCTTTGAATCAATGTCTTAACCCTATGAAAAACACTTTCATTACAGACCCCCATTTTAACCGATAAATGGGTTGCAGTTACCATACCGATAGCCACTGCTTCACCGTGTTTATAACTCTTATAATCCGTCAATGCCTCTATTGCGTGACCTATTGTATGTCCAAAATTCAAGATCGATCTCAGTCCACTCTCTTTCTCATCCTCCTCAACAATCTTTGCCTTAATAGAGCAGCACCTCTTTACGACCCTTAAGATGTATTTTCGATCCAGTCCGAGAATCCTTTCCAGATTGTCCTCTAAGTCCTTGAACAGATCGGAATCCCATATAATTCCATACTTTATTACCTCAGCCAGACCAGAAATAAACTCTGATTCAGGGAGGGTCTTAAGGGTATCGGCATCTATAAAAACAAGACTTGGCTGATAAAAGGCACCGATCAGGTTTTTGCCTTTTGGATGGTTTACCCCTGTTTTCCCGCCGACACTGCTGTCTACCTGGGCGAGAAGGGTTGTAGGGACTTGAATATAAGGTATCCCCCGAAGGAAGGTAGCTGCAACAAAACCGGTAATATCCCCAATAACCCCTCCTCCAAGTGCGATTAGGGCAGATTTGCGATCCATCTTGAGAGAGACAAGTTTGTCATAAAGTATGCTTGTCCACTCCAGCGATTTGTATCCTTCTCCATCCGGGATTTCAATTGGAAAGACACTGAAGCCTGCATCTAGCAAGCTCCTCTCTACAGTATTTAAAAAAAGCCCTGCCACTTCGGGATTTGTGACAACGCTGATTTTATCACTGAAATCATATTCCTTTATTACCTTACCTAATTCGGTAAGGTTATTATAACCAAAGCATATAGGGTAGCTTCTGTTACCAAGATTTACCGTTATCTTGTCCATCAAAGTCCTTCATCAATTATAGTGTTGAAAAAGTATCCCTGAGGGCGAACATCGTCAAAAACCGGAAGTCGTAAATCGTGAATCGTAAATGGGTGTTATACTTTTTATTTATTTTATTTACGACTCGCGACTTACGATTTACGATCATAGATGGGTCAAAAAATGGATGTTGAAGCGAAAAGGGATACTTCTTCAACGCTCTCTTAAGAAATGGGATTAACCGGCTATCGGAAGCAACTCTGGATCGAAAGAAAGGTTACCGCCTTTTACCTTTCTTTCCTGGGAAAAATTTCTCCCATAAGAGCACTATGGGGCTGGCTACAAAAACAGTGGAATAGGTACCGGCAATAACCCCCACTATTAAGGCAAAGGCAAAGTCATGTATAACGCTGCCACCTAGAATGAATAATGCAATGACTACAAAAAGGACGGTACCTGAAGTAAGAATGGTCCTGCTCAGTGTCTCATTAATGCTGGAGTTCATAATTAGTTCCAGTTTTTTCCCGGCCATCTTTCTACGGTTCTCTCTGATCCTGTCGTATATGACTATAGTATCGTTTATGGAAAAGCCCACAATGGTCAGGACGGCAGCCAAAACCGGCAGGGTAAACTCTCTATCTGTTATAGAAAATGCGCCTATAGTAACAGTTACATCATGAACCAGTGCCAGAACACCTCCCAGGGCAAACCTGAATTCAAATCTAAATCCAATGTATACCAGAATACCAATCATCCCATAGATAAGAGCCATAAGCGCTTTATAACGGAGCTCCTTCTCTACCTGAGGACCAACGACCTCTACACGCCTTATCTCGAATCCATTCTGTCCATACCTTTTTTGAAAAGTCTCTTGAACCCTGTCTGACAGTCCCTCATTCTTAGAGGATGTATTTTTAAACCTGATTATATACTCATTGCCACCCTTTTCGCTGTATTGCTGAATAATGCTGTCCCTCAACCCGATCTCGTTTAAAACCTTTCTTATTTCGCCCGGGGTTGTCTCATTCGTAAACCTTACCTGAACTAATGCCCCCCCGGCAAAGTCTATACCAAAATTCAGGCCTCCTTTAAGTACTATAGATAGAATACTGGCTAAGATCAATATGGAAGAAAGCATAAAGGCGATCCATCTTCTCCCGAGAAAATCTATATTTATTTCAGGCTTAACAATGCTTATCATATACTCAGTGTCCTCACTCTCCTCTTTGTCAGGACCAGATCATATATGAACCTGGTCACGAAGAGCGCAGTAAAGAAACTTGCAACAATACCGATGGTTAAAGTAACTGCAAACCCTTTGACAGGCCCTGTTCCAAATTGAAATAAAAGGGCAGCAGTAATCAATGTAGTAAGATTGGAATCGAGTATTGTTCGGAATGCCCTGTCGTAACCAGCATCAATGGCGGACCTGGGTGTTTTACCAAGCAAAAGCTCCTCTCTTGTGCGCTCGAGTATCAGAATATTGGCATCCACAGCCATGCCTATAGTCAAAACAATCCCTGCTATTCCAGGCAGAGTGAG
Organism: Deltaproteobacteria bacterium CG_4_8_14_3_um_filter_43_13; assembly: GCA_002782605.1. Taxonomy (GTDB): domain Bacteria; phylum Desulfobacterota; class UBA8473; order UBA8473; family UBA8473; genus UBA8473. The sequence continues at coordinate 12,431 of PFIF01000216.1, forward strand.
GGTTGCCTGAAAGGCTGCCATTGCTGCCATTATCAGTATGATATTAAGGATCAATGCCATATTTGCAACAACACCGGAGAGCTTATAGTAAAACATCATAAATAAGATAACAACTATCCCCCCAATAATTATAGATATAACGCCGCTATGGATAGAGTCCCTGCCAAGAGATGGGCCAACAGTCCTCTCTTCAATATACCTCACAGGGGCTGGAAGAGAGCCTGCCCGAAGAACAATGGCAAGATCATGTGCTTCCTCAGCAGTAAACGATCCTGTAATTTGAGCGCTGCCGCCCGATATTCTCTCCTGGATAACCGGGGCAGAATAGACATTTTTGTCCAGGACTATGGCAAGACGCTTATTTACATTTGCAGCGGTAATCCTGTCAAACAACCGTTTGCCCCTGTTATCAAACTCCATAGTCACATACGGTGTCTGATACTGGCTGTCAATCCTGACTTTTGCATCGGTTATAACATCACCGGTCATCAAGGTCTTCTCTTTTAATAGATATGGTTTATTTACAACCCTCTCAGCCTCTCTGTCCACGATCTTTTGGTATAGAACCTCGTCTCCTGAAGGGATGTTACCCGTTGATGCATCCTCAATACTATGCTCATCATCGACTAATTTAAATTCCAAAAGGGCAGTCTTCCCTATAAGGTCCTTTGCCCGCTTTATATCTTTGATACCGGGAAGCTGCACAAGGATATTTTTTTCACCCTGCCTCTGGATAATCGGCTCGCTGACACCGAATTGGTCAATCCTGTTTCTGATGGTCTCCAGACCCTGGTCAACTGCAAACTTCTCTATATGTTCGACCTCCTTATCAGAAAGCCCTAATCTAACTGAGAGACTCCCCTTATCATCCTTCGTAGGCAACTCCTTCAGATTGAAGAATTCAGAATCAAGAACCTCTTTAAGTTTATCCATGTACGCGGAGCTTTGAAACTCAACCAGTATCTCCTTGCCACTGACCCTTTCCAGCTTACTGTATCTGATCCCTTTCTTCAAAAGGCTATCCTTTAAATCCCCTGAAACCCTCTCAACCGCATTTTCCACTGCCTTAGAAGTCTCTACCTCTAAAAGCAGATGAGTACCCCCCTGAAGATCCAATCCCAATTTTATCTGTTTCTTTGGCCACCATTCAGGGAATTGGTCAGAAATTGAAGCAGATAGATAAACCAGAGAAACTATGGTAACTATCGCAATCAGCAAGGCTTTCCATCTTAAATTACCGGACATACCCATTCTCCA
>PFIF01000054.1:0-15752 GCA_002782605.1 Deltaproteobacteria bacterium CG_4_8_14_3_um_filter_43_13
CCATTCACGATTCACGACTTACGAATTACGGTTTTGACGATGTTCGCTCCAAAGGAAATTTTTCATCTTTCAGGATGAACTATTTAGTTTTTCAAACCTCTCAAAAAGGGTTGTTAAATGGGGGAAGGTATTTTTATTACCGGAACAGATACGGAAGTTGGTAAAACAGTAGTGGCTGCTGGATTGGCAGGTGCAATAAAGGCCAAAGGCATAAACGTAGGGGTCATGAAGCCTGTTGCTACCGGGGCTATCAGAACCACAGAAAGGCTTATATCCACCGATGTCCAATTTCTTTTAAAATCCATCGAATGCGATGATGAACCGGACCTGGTAAATCCTATAACCGTAGAACTGCCCCTGTCTCCTCTGGTTGCTTCACGGTTTGATAGGTTTGAGATTGAATTGGATAAGATTCGCGATGCCTATTTCAAACTGAGCCAGAGGCACGATTTTATTGTAGTGGAAGGGATAGGTGGCATTTTAGTTCCAATAAAAGAGGATTACTTTGTCTCGGATATGATAAAGGAGCTGGGCTTGCCTGTTATCATAGTTGCAAGACCTGGGCTTGGCACAATCAATCATACCCTCCTCACTGTAAGAGAAGCACAGCACAGGGGGATAGAAGTCAGGGGCTTTATTATAAACGGGGTGGATCAACAAAAAGCAGGGATAGCCGAAAAAACAAATCCGGAAATAATAAATGAGATATCCCGCATCCCACTGTTGGGGGTCTTGCCTTTTGACCACAAGGTAGATATTTTTTCACTTGAAATGGGAGACATAATAGAGTTAACATTGAGGCATATAGATATAGAGAATATATTGTATTAGTTGTAACTGCTCAGGTAGGCACAAAGGCACAGAGCACCAAAGGCACAAAGTCGAGAGATATGAAGAGAATGAGTTGCTTAAGTTCATAAGATGTTTACAAAGCGGTATTTGGACAGGTTGTGTCCTGCATTCCGATCGTATTCCTGCAACTTTGTGCCTATGTGCCTTTGTCTCTTTGTGCCAGTTACAAGTATCTAAGAAATAGCACATGAAAAAATACAGCCTAAAGACTACAGAAACAACGGCAAAGAAGCCCTTTAAGATTAAGTACGAAGACGAGCTTAACGAAGCGCAGCTTAAGGCTGTAGAGGTCGTTGATGGGCCAATTCTGGTTATCGCAGGTGCAGGCAGTGGAAAAACCAGAACCTTAGTGTACAGAGTAGCCAGATTGGTGGAAGAGGGTGTAAAACCGGAGCATATATTACTCCTTACCTTTACCAGAAAAGCTTCCCAGGAGATGCTTAGAAGAGCCTCTGCAATTCTGGACGAAAGATGCGGAAAGGTATCAGGGGGGACTTTCCATTCTTTTGCCAATACCATCCTCAGAAGATATGCCAATCTTATTGGATTCAACAATAATTTTACTATCCTGGATCGCGGCGACTCCGAAGATGTTATTAACCTGATAAGGGCACAATTCGGATTTCACAAGAAGGAATTAAGATTTCCCAGGAAACAAGCTGTTACAAATGTTATCGGCAAATCCATCAACAAAGGCTGTTCCATTGAAGACGTCCTGACAGAAGATTACCCTCAATTCGCAGAGAATTCAAATGATCTGCAAAAAATATACGAAGAATATAAAAGATACAAGAAAGCCAAATCTATCATGGACTATGATGACCTGCTTATTTATCTGAAAACCCTCTTACAGGAAAATGATGAGGTCAGGGTCAGGTTATCCAATTTTTACAGGTTTATAATGATAGATGAATACCAGGACACGAATAGACTACAGGCAAATATAGTACGGCTACTTGCCTCAGAGCATCAAAATATTATGGCCGTCGGAGACGATTCTCAGAGTATTTATTCCTTCCGGGGAGCTAATTTTAGAAACATTATGGACTTCCCCAAAATATTTCCAGATACAAAGATTATAACCATAGAGCAAAACTATAGGAGCACCCAATCAGTCCTTGACTTGACTAACGAAATTATTGAACGTGCAAAGGAAAAATATTCTAAAACCTTATTCACCAGGAAAGAAGGCCGACGAAAACCTGTTTTCATTGAGACACAAAATGAAAATTACCAGTCAAAATTTATAGTCCAAAGGGTCTTGGAATTAAGAGAAGAGGGTATACCTCTAAACAATATTTCTGTTCTGTTTCGAGCTGCATGGCATTCAAATGATTTGGAGATTGAATTGGCAACTCATAATATCCCTTATGTAAAATACGGTGGTTTTAAATTCATTGAAACAGCACACGTTAAAGATGTAATCGCTCATTTGAGGATTGCCTTTAATCCCCTGGATTCTATCTGCTGGCACAGGGCATTACTGTTGATTGAAGGGATAGGACCCAAGACAGCAAATGATATTACTTCTGAGATCGTTGACAACAAGAGAGGGTTACACTTCCTGAGAGAAAATAGATTCATAGAGAAAAAATATCACAAAGATTTAAGCAGGTTATCTTCAACCATTGAGTGGATTTCAGACAACGAGACTGTTCCTGCAGAACAGATAAGGATACTTCTTGAGTACTACAAACCTCTTTTAGAGAATAAATATGATGATTTCAACAAAAGACTCAATGACCTGTATTCATTGGTAAAAATCTGTGAAAGATACAATAAGTTAGAGCAATTTTTAGTCGACATAACCCTTGAACCGTTAGAAATGAGTCAAATCGATGCAGGCGTTACGGATAAAGAATATTTAACCTTATCCACAATCCATTCGGCCAAAGGACTCGAATGGCATACTGTCTTCATAATCTTTCTCGTTGACGGTTACTTGCCATCTTCGTATTCTTTGGATGATGAGGAAAGTATCGAAGAAGAAAGAAGGCTTCTTTATGTAGCGACAACCAGGGCTAAAGAAAATCTGTATCTGATAAAACCAGAGATCGAATATACTCCACGAAATTATTTCAACCAATCGTATTCAGGATTTTCCAGAGTTTCAAGGTTTTTGAGTGAAGGTGATATTTTAAAAAAGTATGTAGAGAAATGGACGTTAGAATCATAATTTTTTTGCTTACAGGCAAATTTAGTTGTGTTTTTTTTTGCTTTATGGTAAAAATTCTCATGCTTGTTAAACGATATTTAGAAAATGCTGTTCAGAACGACCTTGAAGAAAAGATGGTCTTCATCTCCGGTCCCCGGCAAGTGGGGAAAACGACCGTAGCTAAAACCTTTTTAAAAAAAGAGGAAGACCGATATTACAATCTGGATCGCCGGGATGATCGGAAGGAAATTTTATCTGCCAAGTGGCCTTCAGCCCGGGCGACTATTGTTCTGGATGAACTGCATAAATACCTTCGATGGAAGCGATGGATCAAAGGGGAATACGATGCCCACGGTAGTCGTATACGGTTTCTAATCACCGGCAGCGCTCGTTTAGATATATACCGTCAGGGGGGAGATTCTTTACAGGGCAGATACCATGCCCATCGACTCCATGGTTTCTCGGTAGGCGAATTGCTCAAGACAACCCGACCAGTGGAACCAGGAAAGCCCCTTGAATTTTCAATGGATAGTGACTCTAAATTAATCTTTGATCTATTACAGTATGGACCTTTCCCAGAACCCTTTTTAAAACAGAGTGTACGGAGTCTTAGGCGATGGAGAAGGGAACGGTTGGACCGTTTTTTTCGGGAGGACGTGCGTGAACTGGAAAATGTCAGAGACCTCTCTTCCATGGAGTTACTGGCCGATTTATTAGAAAAACGGATCGGGAGCCCCCTGTCCGTTCAGTCCCTCTGTGAGGATTTGGAAGTAAGTCACAGGGCTGTTTCTCATTGGCTGGATATATTAGAGCGTCTTTATCATTGTTTTAAAGTAACCCCGTATACCAAAAAAACAGTACGGTCTCTTAAAAAAGCTTCTAAGGTTTATTTGTGGGACTGGTCCTCTGTCTCTGAAAAAGGATTTCAATTTGAAAACCTGGTGGCAGGACATCTATTGAAATTAAAGCATACCCTGGAAGATCAGGAAGGGTACAGGATTGGCCTTCACTACCTGAGAGATACAAGCAAAAGGGAAGTGGATTTCCTGGTAACCGCAGATGACAAACCCTGGTTGGCTGTTGAATGTAAAACAGGCGGCAAGGATGTTAATCCTGCCTTGAAGTATTTTGGGGAACGGTTAAATATCCTTTTTCTATATCAACTCACCTTAGAAGGGAAGGAAGATTTTCTCGATGGCCGGGTACGGGTCATGCCAGCCGCTAAATTTTTACAGATTTTACCCTGATAGATTTTACCAAACCATGAGAGCTTTAAAAAACTTCCGCTATGTCATTTCGACCCCCTCGCTTGTCATTCCGAACGAAGTGAGGAATCTTGTTATTTTGAAAAAGCCGATAGCTATTTCAGGTAGTGATAGTGATGATGCAAAACACTATTAGGGAAAGATAGTGCAAACTGCTATTAGGTATTGGGAGTTAGTTTCTCCTTGAGAGTGTGAGGTAGACACGCTAAAGCTTCATATTAAGCAAGAACAGGTTGACCTACAAATAACAATGAAGTAGAATAAAATTATGAATATGCTTGGGGAAATACGGAGAAAAATACTGCGGCGGAAATATGAGTTTTCCAAGCATGCCGTTGACCAAAGCATCGTTCGGGACATTAGCATTGCGGAGGTGGAGGAGGCAATATCGGGTGGGGGTGAGATCATAGAAGACTACCCTGACGACAAGTATGGCCCAAGTTGCCTGATTCTTGGGTTTACGAATGCTGGACGGCCGTTGCATTTACAGTGCAGCTACCCCAGCCGTACACTGATCAAGATTATAACACTCTATGAACCAGATATGGATATATGGGCAGACTTTAGGATCAGAAAGCAAGACCAACGAGGTAAGTAATTATGAAGGGAACAATGATTGAAACAGAAGTCACCTACACTTTGACTCACGGAGGGAAATTCTATATTATTGAGCATGTGCCAGCCCGTGTATGCAGGGAAACCGGAGAGCAGTTCTTTTCTCCTGATACCGTAGAGCATATCCAAGATTTGATCAAAAGAGGCAAGAAGCCAGCCAGAGTGATTGAGACACCTGTTTACGAATACGCATGAACAACTTATAATGCCTCCCGTTGTCAAGAGAAAAAAGCTTTGCAATGATGATTTTGCGAAGAGATAGAGGTTTCTCTTAACGATTTAAAATCACAGCAGTTTCATCACAAACTTTCACAGATTTTGCCCTGATTGGTTTTACTAAAGTATGGACTATTCCAGCCAATCTTACTACCAATGCCAAACCCGATGAACCCCGAGAAGGAAGATGCGACATGATATTTAATTATAAATTAGTGTTCGAGAAAATTGAATCTTCCCTTATGAGAAATTTAAATATCCCTCCTGAAGAATTTAAAAAGCGAATTGCGCCATTCAAAGAAATAAAATATTGGGATTTTAGGAACAGAACTGACAAAAATATTTTTTGGGTATTATCTTACGTTGTTTTTTTCGGGCAAAATGACCCTGCCTATTTAATAGAGAGAAAATTTAACGAAATAAACAAGTTGTTATGTGATGGGGCGGAAAAAGGATGGATTGGATGGGAAGTTGATTTCAACAGGTTAAATAATTTGTCAACTCCAGAAAAAAATAAGTTCATCACGGAAGAATTCAAGTTAGGCAGATGGGGTAGCATTAAAGATACCGATTTTTATGGTAACAAAATAAGTGGGGTAAACAGATATTTAAAATGGATAATAGAAAATGCATCCACCTTCTCTGATGTTATCCGGAGGCATAACAATTCATTCAGAGAATATATTAAGGAAAAAATTCGAGTAAAAGACTTGAAAGAGCTCGATCTTTTTGAATATGATTATAGACATCCTACCCTCAACTCCTTATTCAAAGATATACGAAGTGAATTTAGCGGATTTGGAGATAAAACTACATATCACTTTTTGGGAGACTTGGGTTTTAATGTAAATAAGCCTGATTCAGTGGTATGCCGCATACTTAATAGATTTGGTTTGATTGATTCCGAAAGAGATCAGGAAAACGCATTAATTCAAATTAAAAAATTTGCGGAAGAAACAGGCAACATCACAAGATATATTGATATAATATTTGTTAAGTATGGCCAAAAGGGTGATTCGCCAATTTTTGGCACAAAGAGTGGCATTTGTTCACCCGATCCAAAATGTAGTATGTGTGCAGCAAAACAATATTGCAATTATTCACGTTAAAAAATGGATGAACGATAATGAGAGCAGCACCCATTTTATTAATAATAGATATTATGTTACCCTTATTCTCGTAGTTCTCAATTCTATCCGGAATCCCGATTACAAGAGACCACATTAGGGAAGGTAGGACATTATCACCAATGAGGTTATAAAATGACAACTCGTTGCCGCTTTGTTTGCTTACGACCAATTCGCTCTTTGCGTTTTCAGTGAGTGATGATCTCGAGGCTTCATACGACGCAGACAGTAAAATATTAAATGATTCTACCAGAAAGTAGGTGAGAAGTGGAATTCGAACGGTGGATTCGGTATTTGGTTCCGGGATACGTGGCGATCGCCCCACTAATATTTGCAGTAGCCTTTTTGCCTAATGAACAAAAAGCGTTGCAAACGCCTCTGCTTGCCGCACTTGTTGTACTCGGGCCAGGAGCAGGATTCCTTGTTCATCAACTGCACATGTTCTTCCACGAATGGTCCTATCTCGACAATTCAAAACGCCCAATCATAGTGTACATAATGAAGAGGGGCGAAAAGACAAAACCGCGAGAAGCACTTCTTGCATGGAACTATTCTTTCTATGATTCCAAAACAATCGACAATAACTTACATAACTATGTCTTAAGATGTTGGTACTTCATCCACTCTTTTTGTTCGACAGGTTGGGCATTCCTTGTCGGTTGTGTCTTTTTCTTTTCAGTGTTCTTCATAGTGACTCCGTTCCACCTAGAACAAGGTACATATGCTATTGCTTTAACAGCTTTGTCCTTTTTTCCTTATATAGGAGGTTCTTATGTAATAGGATGCCTCTTTTTCTTTTTCAAATCCATTAAGATACAAAGAGAGATGGAACGGTTTGAAGTCCTTATAGTCCACAGACATTGGGAAAAAATCGAGGGAATTCTTATGAACATATTACAACTCCGAGATAAAAAAGCCCATTCGTCAAGTGAATTGACAGGTAAGCCAAATAAAGTGATATGCAAGGAAACTGTCCAAAATAGCAGTTCAGCGGATGGCTAACCGCCAGCGCTGCCTTTTGCTTATCTGAAAAAGGAGACAACATGAATTCAAGACGAATCATTGCTCTTTTTATAGTTCTTCTATGCCTCATATACTCAAATGGTTATGGAGATTCTTCTAATAAGTATAAATACAGAGACGATGAATTTCACAAACAGGAAGAAGATGAGATATTAAAAAATAAAGAAAAAATCGGCAATCGTTATTGGGTGATAAAAAACGACGAAATTCGCTTTTATGATTTTCCAGATGTATTAGCCAAGCAATTTTACGTAACGTCTACAGAATCTTTTGTTGTGCAAGATTGGGTGCCAAGCAAATATTCTTCTACCTCAATATATGTATCATATTATAAAATAGCTTTCGATAGTGGAAAAACTGCTTATATCGAAGCATATAAATTAGATGAAAAGGATTATATAAAAACAGAAGACCCAAAGATAATTGATGAAAAGAGGAGGCAAGAGATTGACAAAATATTTAAAGAAATCGGCATCTATAAAGGGCAAAGTTTGTGGCTCAAATATCCGAAATCTGAGTTGCCAGGACTAACGAAAATAAAAATTAAGGATTATAAATTTAAAGATGATAAATACTTGCCATCTATTAAGTGTTATGCTGAAGGAGGGGATCGGGATGTGGAGATAGATTTTTTCTACGATGATCAACCCAAATATGTTATTTCTCAAATAAGAGAGACTTTTTATATAAAGGATCCATCTCCAATTGTGTCAAAATGGGGTAAACGTGTTTTAACGGCTATAAAAAAGGGGAAAGTATTTATAGGGATGAATAAAGAACAAGTCAGATTAAGTTGGGGGCTTCCTCAAGAAATAAATAAGAGTGGGGGGAAATGGGGACTTCATGAACAATGGATATACGGTGATTTCGGTCCTTATCTATACTTTGAAAACAATAAATTAACAAGCTGGCAAGATTAACACTAACCTGTCAAAAGGCAAAATTCAAGGTGTGACAAAAAGTTATAAGGACTAAAGGGGGATGGATTTATTTTTCTTGGCATAAAACTGGGTTTGATTAGAATGGTTACATACCAAGAACTTTGGGCAACGTCCCCTTTCTACCCTGCCAAGGCAGGCCAGGCTTGAAGCCCCTGGGATGTTACATATCAATGAAAAGGAGGGAAAAATGCAAAGCGTTGCATTAAAGAGGGAGGCTAAAAAAGCAATAGATAAACTGTCAGATGAAAAAATAAAAGTTGCTATTGATTTTATAGATTATCTAAAAGAAAAAGAAGAAATGGAAGCAACCCTTGAGATATTGTCCAGTAGTGAACTTATGGCACAATTAGAAGAAGCGGATAAGGCTATTAAAAAAGGCAAGCTTGACGAGTTTATTCCATGGGATAAAGTGAAACGCGATGTATAAAATCTTCCCTTACAAAAAGGCTGTAAAATATTATGAAAGCCTTGATGATAAAACTGCAAAAAGAGTAAACAACGCCATCGAAGCAATAAGCAAAAATCCGTTTGAAGGAGCACATATCAAAAGATTGAGGGGAACACACGAGGGTAAATACAGGTATGCAGTGGGTGATTTGAGAATTGTTTACAGGGTCAACGCAGAAGATAAAACCATTCTCATTGAAGCGATTGGGCCAAGAGGAGATATTTACAAATAGCCTTAAGCTTGAAAAATCGGGGGAAGTTTAGGGAGGTTGTCCAAAATTTACAACAAGTAGGAATAAGAAATGGCATATCAAAAAACAAGACCTGACCGCCGTTGCACTGTGACTATACCTGCTTTAATAATAAGCTCGCTTATCTTATCTCTTTTAGCGCTCTCAACAAATGCCTTTGCCGCCAAGTCTTATCAGATTACCATTGTTTATACCAATGATGTCCGCGGTGAAACTGACCCCTGTGGGTGAGGCAATAATAGACATGGCGGTCTTGCCAGGAAGGCAACCTATATTAAGAAATTGAAACAGGAAAGGGAGAACCTCCTCATTCTTGATTCTGGTGATCTTCTCTTCAAGGACTACTACCTGTCCGAACCCCTGAAAAAACAGCTGAGATCAAAGGCAGACCTGATCATCGAATCCTTCAACAGGATCGGATGCAGTGCCTTCAATATCGGGGATTATGATCTGGCCATTGGGGTAAAATACCTTATGAAGAAGGCAGAATCGGCTAAATTTCCATTCCTTTCGGCCAATTTGATAGGCAAGAACACTGGGAAGCCTCTGTTTCAACCTTATATTATCAAGGACATTAACGGTTTAAAGGTTGGTATACTTGGTTTAATTACCCCGGATATCCAGAGTAGATTTAGCAAAGACAGATCAAGCAATTTAGCCGTTAAAGACCCTTTTGAAACGGCAAAAACACTGGTTTCTGAGTTAAAGGGTAAAACCCATTTAATTATAGCCCTGACTCATCTTGGACTTTTATCTGATAAAGAATTAGCCAGGAGAGTCCCGGGAATAGATATAATTATCGGTGGGCACAACAGAATAAAACTTGACCCCCCCATTATAATTAATAACACCCTTATTTTACAGGCATACAAAGAGGGACGGTATCTTGGGATACTGGATTTGACCCTTCACGATAATGTAAAGGCAGAAGAATTTATTAAAAAGGCCGCATATAAAAATGCGATTTTCCCCTTAGGAGATACTATAAAAGACGATGCAGAGATCAATGATTTAATCAGGAACTATAAAAGAGACCTGTCCAAATCAGCAATAGAAAGCAACTACTATGGAAACAAATTCCAAGCCTATAGCCCGGGAAAGGGAAAGGCGACAACAGCCAATGTTTTTGTAGGTGATAAGGTTTGTCGGACGTGCCATCCAAAGGAATATGAATTATGGAAGAAGACAAAACACGCCAGGGCATACCAAAGTTTGATCAACAAAAACCAGCAGTTCGATCTGGAGTGTATAGGATGCCATACTACTGGATATGACAGGGAAGGTGGTTTTTCAAACCCGGGTCGTTTAGAAAAATTCAAGGGTGTACAATGTGAGGAGTGCCATGGGCCAGGAGATAAGCACCAAAGAGGGGGAGATATAGTCAAAGGCATGAGCGAATATGTCTGTCTTAGGTGTCATACAAAGGAACGGAGCCCTGGTTTTTATTATAAAGAATATCTGGAGGCTGTTCAAAAAAAACTGTTTTGGAAATAGGTGACCCACATTAATCATTTTCATGAGGATTATTTAAGCCTACGCTGCTAAAACCTATTGTAACAAACCGTTGTTTATGATATACATTCAGCTTAGGTTTCCAATATATATAAAAAAGGAGTGTTGAAATGGGGCTTTTTGATCTTTTCGGAAAAAACAAAACATTATCCTATGATGAGGTTAGAGAATTAATCTTAAACAAGGATATACAAAGGCTAAAAAAGATTTCAATTCAGTCTTTTTCTACGCGTCACAGGTCCGGAGACACCCCTGCTTATTTTGCTGCTGAAAAGGGCTACAAAGAGTGTCTACAAATTATTGCCGAGAGGGCACCTGAGACTCTTAGAACCCAGAATAGGGATGGGGCAACACCTGCTTTTATAGCTGCCGAAAAGGGTCTCAGAGACTTCCTTGAGATTATTGCTGAAAAGGCTCCTGATACACTCAAAACTCAGACTGAAAGGGGTGTAATACCCGGAGCAACCCCTGCTTTTGTAGCTGCTGAAAAAGGCCAGAAAGAATGTCTCGAGTTCATATTCGAAAAACTACCCGAAACCCTCAAAACCCCAGATAACGACGGAAAAACCCCTGCTTTTATAGCTGCTGAAAAGGGCCAAAGGGAATGCCTCGAGTTTATATTCGAAAAAGAGCCTGGTACCCTTAAAACCCCAGATAACGACGGAAAAACCCCTGCTTTTGTAGCTGCTGAAAAGGGCCAAAAGGAATGCTTGGAGTTCATATTCAAAAAGGTACCTGATACCCTCAAAACCCCAGATAACGACGGGAAAACCCCTGCTTTTGTAGCTGCTGAAAAAGGACAAAGGGAATGTCTCGAGTTCATCTTTGAAAGGGCGCCCGAAACCCTCAAAACTCCAAATAACGACGGGAAAACCCCTGCATATGCAGCGGCTGAAAAGGGCCAAAAGGAATGCCTCGAGTTCATATTCGGAAAAGAGCCTGATACCATCAGGATTCAGGACAGCAGTGGGGCAACCCCTGCTTTTGTGGCTGCTGAAAAAGGCAAAAAGGAGTGTCTGGAGTTTATTATTGAAAGGGCACCCGATACCCTTAAAATTGAGAATAAAAAGGGTGCAACACCACTGTCGATTGCCACCTTAGAAAATAATAAAGAGTGTATTGACATAATAGAAAGATACATAGTGTGATGAGGTCTCAGTCAATGAATGCCCATGTCATCATCGGTGTCTCGGGATCCGTGAGTAGTCAGCAACAAGCGCATGTTTCTGAACAAATCAGAAATTGGGGGGTCTCTTATGATCCTTGACCTCATTCAGGGAACTTCAAAGTTACCGTCTCGTTGTCCCCATCTTTTTCCAGCTTAACGGTTATCTCAATACTCCCATCACGGATACCCATTGCCAGAGGGGTGCTTCCCTTTTCCCCTTCCAGATGGGTTATTTTTCTGACGGAGTCGATTATCTTCTCAGCAATTTCGGGACCAGGGTTTGGAAGATCAGCTTTTCTATATTCTGCCATCACCTTTACTTGCCCGTCCTTCGATCGAGTAATAGAGATCTTTTTGGCATATGCATTGATTCCGTGAAGGGTAGCTAAAGCTAACCATTTCAATGCAGCCTCGTCCTTATCCTCATCAGTTTTCAGCATAGACATCTCTTTGAGGGGGTCTGTGGTGGCATAACAGTCACAGAGTTCCTGAACCTTAAGGTGTAAACTACGCTTATCTTTCATTTGCATGTCCTCCCGTTTCTAATGGGTTATCTCTCTTTTAAGTTCTTGGGACATCCATGATAAGTTTTCCCCTTGGCAAAACTTATCATGGATGTCCCCGTAATTCTGTGCGTCTGAGAATCTAATGTTTCTGCCCTATTATCTGAGGGGACTGCTCGTTATTGTAAATGCGCCTCGCAAGCCGTTCAACCTGGGGTTTAACATAACCGAATAACTCCCCGATCATAATAGAACCATCTGGTTTGATCACATCCTCATTCTTCAAACCCTTGAGAATAAAATAAGTAAACAAACCATGTCCCTTCTCTTCATAAGTAGAACTGATTTGATCACCTGACGATGCCGCTATGACTACGATCTTCTGACTCAATAATACAGGGTTCTCTACCGAAATAACTATTGGTCTAGCACCCTTTGCAAGAACAGATCTTCCTCCAGCACCGGAGAAACACGAGTCGAGGACAACAACTATTTCCTTCGCCGGTAATTTAGCAAGGGTGTTGTACATTCGCGTTAAAGAATAGCCCGTCTGTTCAATAAAAGTAGGGTCGCCATCGTAGGGCACAATGTAAGCATCCATCGTATTTGGATTCGGTGTCCCATGTCCGGAATAATACACAAAGACGGTGCTATCTTTCTCCACATGATTAGGCAACCACTTCTCGAAATATTTGATAAAATCTCCAATTGATGCCTGCTCATTTGTAAGCGTAATGACATTCTCCTCTGGATAACCCAAAACCTTTGTTAGATATTCTGACATTATTTTAGCATCATGTGCGGCAAAGTCTGCCGAAGGCAGTTTCTGGCGATATTGCTCTATGCCGATCACTAAGGCATAAGCCTTTTGGTGGGATTTGTATTTTTCAGAAGGCAAGTCGTCAACATCGGATTTTCTTGCTGGTTTCATTCGACTTTCCACATCTTTTATTAATTTAGCCCCTTTCAAATCAGGACCATTTGCATCAATGCACCTAAACTGAAGTTCTGCTCTTGCGGGCCTGGCAAACCCAGAGTCGGTCATATTAAGTGCCACCGTCTCCACCTCCTTGTTTTGTTTCGCGCAAAACTCTTTTGCCTCGCGGTACACGTCGGCCTTTGGGCCATCAGCCGGGCCAAAACCTAACTGTGCGCTTCTTTTGGCTACCATGTATGTGTTCTTGTCCATGGGGACAACTCCAGTGCTTGAGCAACCAGTCAAAGCCAGCATAAGAATTACAAGGCATGTTTTCATGGGCTCTCCTCCTGAAGGTACGCAACCACCACCAAGGAGTACCTTTTTGTACCCTTCTCCGATTAGATCTAATGTCCATTTTTTTAATTTTTCTTGCGTTATTATATTATTTATCATTTAAGTGCTAACACGTATGAAGTTCTGGGGACAAAGTTCTTGGTGGAGACGATGCCCTTCCAATCGCTTGCCCGTTCCAATCTCTTTACGCCGAAGATTATACTTCCTTATTCTTCATGGCAATGCGGTGCAGCTACTGGTTCGGCAAATCTTCTATCTTCATCTCGTATCAAATTGCCTTTCCTCTGAAAATGGGCCAAGACTGGTAGCGTAACATTTCAATACATAGCTCCAAAACACGATTCTTGTTGTTTTGAAGTTGGTTTTTGTAGGTGACAGCATTTTCAGAAAGGACGGTATCCTTTTCCTCTTCAGCATATGGACGCGGCTGCGGCCAAGCTAAAAGGTTGAGTAAATGCTTGCAGTAGTAATCACCCATCACGAAACCTTCCACGAACGTTGCCAGCTCGACACCGAGCCCACCAAGAGTGTACTACTGGTCTTCCTTTTCAAAAGAGACAAGAAGAAAGCGGAGACGCTGGAAAATAGGTTCAAACTGCGGGGAGAGTATCTGCGGGTCTTTGTATTGCCGGAACAAGCCCAGTTTCAGTGGATCCATGTTCTTAGTGGGATTGTGTACGTCCGTTAAATGGTGATTTGGGCACAAAGGAAGAAGATTATGAAGTTTGTTATTCGCCGGGTCTCCATCAATATGATGAATATGCGGACCAGACGCACCACAAATCGCACACAAATGGTTATATTCTTTTAGAATCGCATTTTCGGTCTTCTTCGTGAGCTTTTTTCGATTCGACGTCATTTCATCTCCAGTACCGAACAAGTCATTATATAGTTCTGTATACCCCCACATCCATAGTGATACACAGAAAGATTACAAGTTGCTGTTCAAATCCACAACCCAAAGGGTTCTTTTGAGGCTCTATGCAATAACGATTTAGGTTGTCTATCCAACCCATGATCTTCTTCATATCATATCCCAACGAACCATTATAAAATGACTTATAATCCACTGACATATTTTTTACAACAATATATTTTAATCCTTCTGTATGACATGTCATTTTTAAGAAAGAGAAGAAGGAAGACAGAGAATGGACTAAGATAGCGGCAGAAAGAGCAAAGAGTATATGTGATGATTGAGTATTCAAAAAGAGGAGGAAGAAATATTTTGTTGCTATTTGATTGGTCGGGACGAGAGGATTTGAACCTCCGACCCCCTGAACCCCATTCAGGTGCGCTACCAGGCTGCGCTACGTCCCGCCTAAAAATTATCGAGATTTACTCAAGAATTCTTTTATTATATTTAATTCCTTTTTAACATCCTTCAAAAGGGTTTTGTATTTTCCATTTGGAGGTATCGGTTGAAAATTTTTGTCCTCGGACAAGTTGGATTCTTTGAGTTTCTTCTTGGCTCCTGCAATGGTAAATTGCTTTTCATAAAGGAGTTTTTTTATTTCTAAGATTAATTCCAGGTCTTTTCTTCTATACAGCCTCTGTTTGGACTTGGTGCGGGAAGGGTTAATTATATTA
This sequence comes from Deltaproteobacteria bacterium CG_4_8_14_3_um_filter_43_13, assembly GCA_002782605.1. GTDB lineage: Bacteria > Desulfobacterota > UBA8473 > UBA8473 > UBA8473 > UBA8473. The sequence continues at coordinate 14,939 of PFIF01000054.1, forward strand.
AACTCAGATTCCCAATATCTCAATACATAAGGTTCTACCCCTGTAATCTCACTTACTTCCTTTATTTTAAAGTACAATTTTTCAGGTATAGGATTGCCTGTTCGATTTGCCCCACGCCCTTTGTTTTTCATTGTATTTCTCAAAATTGCAAAGGTCAATGACAATAGAGCAATGGATGTTGAAATACCCAGTATAATGGACAACGCAAAGGATAGGGGAATATTGCTCTAGCTATTTAAGAATTTAATACCTTCTTTAATACCTGACTGGGTTTAAAAGTAAGGACTTTTCTGGCTGTGATTTCAATTTCACCACCAGTTTGTGGATTTCTACCCCTTCTGGGTCTTTTTTTCCTAACAGAGAAGTTCCCAAAGCCGGAGATCTTTACCTTTTCACCGTTCTTTAAATTCTCTTTGATGATATCGAGAACTGTTTCTACAATCTCTGCCGACTCCTTTTTAGATGTTCCAACCTTCTCATAGACCCTTTCAACGATATCTGCTTTTGTCATTTTTTCTTCCTCCCCCAATTATTATTCCCTTATCCTAGCCCCTACTTTCTCTACTAGGTTAGATACTAGCTTTTCATGGATATTATTAACCTCTTTGTCCGTTAGTGTTCGCTCGTATGACTGATATTTAATTCGATAAGCTAAGCTCTTTTTTCCATGGGCAACAGATTTTCCTCTATATACATCAAAAACCTGTATATTATCAACGAGTTTATTGCTAAGCTTATTGATGGCATTATAGATATCCTTGAACTGAACACCCTCGTCTACTATTAATGCAATATCCCTGTAGATTGGCGGATA